>CAMPKR010000038.1 GCA_946887345.1 uncultured Bacteroidota bacterium
CGCCTATAGGCGACATTTTGTCCCAAAAAGCGAGACTGGCAAACTAATTGACCGTATTTTTGCAACCCATGTTTTTTAAAAAACGGAAGAATATGAACGACAATGCTATTGATAAGGACAATGTTATCAATGAGGAAGGCGACAAGCTGACAGAAGAGAACGCCATGGAAGAAGCACTGGCCAAGGAATTGAATACCGATGAGAATATTCCCGGGATAGAAAACCTGCAGGAAGAAATAGAAGAGGATGACGAAACCGACAAGGTAAGGCAGGAATTGGCCGAAGCGAAAGATAAATACCTGCGCCTGGCAGCAGAGTTTGAAAATTTCAGGAGGCGTACTGCAAAAGAAAGAATAGAGTTGGTGCAAACCGCAGGAAAGGATGTTATCCAAAGCCTGCTGGAAATCCTTGACGACAGTGACCGCGCTATGAAGCAATTAGAAACATCTGAAGACCTGGCTACTATTAAAGAAGGTATTTCGCTGGTTTTCAATAAATTGCATAGCGCCTTGCAACAGAAGGGCCTGAAGGTAATGGATAGCAAGGGCCAGGACTTTGACCCTGATATGCATGAAGCTATTACAGAGATCCCGGCACCAACACCTGATATGGCGGGTAAAATAATAGATGTGATACAACCGGGCTATTACCTGAACGATAAGCTCATCAGGTATGCCAAAGTGGTAGTAGGTAAATAAGATTAAAACTGATGACCCGCAGAAGCGGATTTAACCAATATGTCAAAAAGAGACTATTACGAGGTACTGGGAGTTGCCAAAGGCGCCAGCGCTGACGAGATTAAAAAGTCGTATCGCAAAATAGCGCTGCAGCATCATCCTGACCGCAACCCCGGAGATAAGGAAGCAGAGGAAAAGTTTAAAGAGGCAGCAGAAGCATATGATGTGCTCAGCAACCCTGACAAGCGTGCGCAGTATGATCGTTTTGGTCATGCAGGCATGGGCGGCGGTGGCGGCTATGGCAGCGGTCCCGGCGGTATGCGCATGGAGGACATTTTCCAGAATTTCGGTGATGTATTCGGCGATGATATATTCGGTAGCTTCTTTGGTGGCGGAGGCAGGCAAGGCGGTGGCCGCAGGCAGGGCACACGCGGAGCTAACCTGCGCGTGAAGCTAAAGATGACCTATAATGAAATAGCCCATGGCGCTAATAAGAAAATTAAAGTAAAGAAATACGTTCCCTGCGATACATGCAGTGGTAGTGGTGCAAAAGATAAGGGCTCTATACAAACCTGTAACACCTGTGGTGGCAGCGGACAGGTGCGCAGAGTAAGCAATACCTTCCTGGGCCAGATGCAAACGGTTACTACCTGCCCTACCTGTAATGGTGAAGGTACCCAGATAACCGCCAAGTGTGGTAACTGTAAAGGCGAAGGCCGTGTATATGGTGAAGAGACACTGAGCCTGGATATACCCGCCGGTGTAGTAGATGGTATGCAGCTAAGCATGAGCGGCCGTGGCAATGCCGGAGAGCGTGGTGGTGCACCGGGAGACTTGCTGATACTGATAGAGGAAGAGAAGCATGAACACCTGAGAAGACTGGAACTTGATGTAGTGTATCAATTGCACATTTCCTTCCCAGAGGCAGTACTCGGTACACAAGTAGAAGTGCCGACTATAGACGGCAAGGCCAAAATTAAAATACCTGCGGGTACGCAAAGCGGCAAGATATTCAGGTTGAAAGGGAAGGGTTTCCCTGCATTCCAGTCTTATGAGAAAGGCGATGAACTGGTGGAAGTGAATGTATGGTCGCCGCAGAACCTTACAAATGAAGAAAAGGACATGCTGGAAAAGCTGAAGAATTCAACAAATTTCAAGCCCGGACCTGATGCAGCTAAAGAAAAAGAAGACAGAAGTTTTTTTGATAAGATAAAGAATGCATTTACCTAAGGAAAAAGGTCCCGCAACAGCGGGACCTTTTTAATGCGCTACACGCTTTATATGTTTATGCTTTACAGGCTCAAACAGGTAAAGGACTTGCTGGCTGAAGTAAAGCAACAGGTAGATAGGGCCTAAAACGATAACCCCCATCATAAACAATATCACCGTTAGCAAAGCGAAAACACTTTTCATAACATTGATTTCAGTTTCCAATATCCGAAGCTGCGCTGCCTTAAAGAAAAATTCAGATATCGTTAACCTTGGCTTTACCAGCGCTTAACGAGTCATTAGCTAACATAGGACACCGGGTAACGAGTATATTTGCAGAATGCCTTTCACTTTCGCACATCCAGCTATAGTGCTTCCCATCAACCGCCTTTTTAGGACAAGGTTGTCATTGACGGGGTTAATAATCGGCAGCATGATCCCCGACTTTGAGGGTTTTTTGCTGGTAACCGATGTGAAGGTTTATAGTCACACCTGGCATGGCATGTTCTGGCTGGATATGCCTATGGGCCTGGCATTAGCATTTCTTTTTCACCTGGTTGTAAGAGACAGGCTGATAGACAATCTTCCCCTTTTCTTTAAGAGACGTCTTATTGCCTACAAAAAGCTTGACTGGAATAAATACTTTAAAGCAAACGTAGGTTTAGTGCTGCTGTCGTTCCTCATCGGCATATTCTCACACATTCTCTGGGATGACTTTACCCACCTTAATGGCTTCTTTGTACGCCATATCCCTTTTCTGCATAGCTCATACAATCTAAACGGAGAACCTTACCCGGTTTACAAAATGCTGCAACTCGGAACTTCTGTGTTAGGCGTGATAGCCGTACTTATAGGCATTGGCATGTTACAGCAGCAAAAGCGGGTGCATGAGCAGAGCAACACTATTTACTGGGCAATAGTCTTCTGTATTACTTCTTCTTTTGTAGCCTTTCGTTTTTTCCTTGGCCTGGAGATCGGCGACCTGAGCTTGCTGCTCATCACGGCTATGTCGGGTGGCCTGCTGGGAGTTACTATGGCGTCTATTCTTACACAAGAGATACCAGGTGCGGCAGTTAAAAGGCCATAAATACCCTCTTTGGAGCAAACGAAATTCCCCGTTTTTTCGTCTATTACTATGTTATGAGACTTTTGCTCAGCCTTGTATTGATTCTCAATGCCTTATCAGCTTTTGCCCAGCATCCCAATAAGATATGGGCTTTCGGCTCGTTGGCAGGTCTTGACTTCAATACCCAGCCTCCCACCCCAATACTCACAGCCATCCAGGGCTGGGAATCTTATGCAAGTCAATGCGATGAACAAGGCAACCTGCTCTTTTATACCAACGGAGAGAAGATTTATAGCAAGCTGCATAACCTTATGCCCAATGGCGATAGTCTGAAAGGAAACTACTACGGTTCCACGTCACAGGGCGTCCAGGTGATGCCCCATCCTGCGAGTGCTGACAAATACATCGTCATTACGGTTGATCCTGAAGAGTCATACACCCAGTATCCCTACACCAATGGCTGTAGATACTATACGGTTGTAGATATGACACTGAATGGCGGTTTAGGCGATGTCGTAGCCACACAAAAGAATGTGCTCATCGATTCGCTCTTTAGCGAACATACTATGATCATTGGTAACGAATGCAAAATGTGGCTGGTCACTCATACCGCATATGGCCCCGGCTTCCGTTGCTATGAGTTCACGATGCAGGGTATTAATCCAACACCTGTTTTATCATATTCAGGGACATCAGGCAGTAATTTTCGTTACATACGCGGAGAGGTGGCTTACGATCCGGTGCGTCAACATATTTTCCTGAGCACCCCTGATACCACTTATGCAAATGGCATATTAGAGATGCACGATTTTGACATAAATACCGGAGTTGTTTCTAACCCGCAACTATTGAGCAGCAATGGTATCTATTACAGGCTCTGTGTGTCCCCGGCAGCAAGTAAGCTCTATGCGTCAGGCGCCGTCAACAACCAAACGGTACTCGATCAATTCGACATCACGGTTCCTACAGCACAGGCTATTATCAATTCAAGAGTTGTAATAGACGGCAGTACTTTATTTAAGCAGGACATGGCTATCGGTCCTGATAGCATGATATATGTTAACGGTACATTTGGCAATACGAGCATTTCGAGGATTGATGAGCCCGACCAGCCGGGATTGGCGTGCAATTTTGTCCTCAATGCGATCGCGCTTGCACCAGGATCAAGCAGCACCAGCGGATTACCATCGCCATCAGTAAAGAGATATACCGGAACTTCACAGGTTCTTCATTTTGCACATGATACTGATGTCTGCGCAGTACCTGTTGTGCTAAGTGTGTTCGACAGTTCATATACAAGCTATTTATGGTCTACAGGGGATACTGGTACAACCGTCCAGGCAAGCCAGTATGGTACATATTGGGTGCTATCGGTAAGCGACTGCAGGCAGAGGACGGATACTTTCCACATGTATGACTTCGAGATGATTCCGAATGTGATTGATACCGCCATCTGCTTCGCTGCCTCCGCTACCCTAAAGTCAACCGCTAATCTGCCAAATTATCTGTGGTCTGATGGAAGTACAAGTAGTGAGCTGGTTGTAACTCAGCCGGGTTCCTACTGGGTATTAGCAACAGATTTCTGCGTGGAGTCAGTAGATACTTTTAAAGTCTCTTTTGTTGATTTCGATATACGTCTGCCCGGAGATACCGGCGTGTGTGAGGATATTCTCATAAGCCCGGAAATCACGGGACTCGACTTGAATCTTTTATGGCAGGAGGGTACTACGGCTACTAGTTATCTTATTACATCCTCCGGCACTTATTGGGTGGAGGCAAGCAAAAATGGCTGTAAAATGGCTGATACCATCATTGTAGGCAATAATAAAGTGATTATAGGCTTGGGTGCTGATCAGTTTCTTTGTGAGAATACAAGGATCAGTCTCGATCCGGGAGGTCCCGAAGGCGCCTCCTATCTATGGCAGGATGGAAGCACGACAGATACTTATGTAGCAGAAAGGACAGGCGTATATCATGTCACTGCGAATAAAAATGGTTGCGCGGCCACCGATACAATACAGGTCTCTTATGAAAAATGCGATTGTCTTTTCAGTGTTCCTTCGGTATTCACTCCTAATGCCGATGGTAAAAACGACTTCTTTACGGCAATTATAGAACCAACTTGTCCTGTTTCAGAATACATAATGCAGATTTACAATCGTTGGGGCGAACGTGTCTTTACTGCAAAAACTCCTGCTGACAAATGGGATGGCAACCATAGAGGACAGTTAGCTGAGGTGGGCACATACATGTACCAACTTAACTTCAAAGGAGCCAAGGATAAGATGTTCATAAAAAAGGGAGACTTAACTCTGCTGCGCTGAGCTTTGCTTTTATTTCATTGCCTTCTTCAGGAAATCATTCATTTTCTTTCCCGCTTTGTAATACTCCATCAATACGTCTGCCAGGTCATCCTTTAGGAGTGCCGCTCCTTTTATGTCGGCGGAGTAAAAGAATTGCTTATTAGCTATCAGTGGCTCTTTTTCTACTGCGGCTTTAAATTCATCGGGTATTTTTTTGTTCTGCTCTCCCTGCAGTTTACCAAACTTGTCTTTGAATGCCTTGTCGTTGTAAACTGCGGCAAATTCCTTAGTATTCTTCGCAATCGCGGTTCTTATCTTTTTCAAAGTGTCCGGTTCTACTACATATGCCCCGCCAAAGACGGATATTTTGTCGTGCGAGAGCTGGAAATAGAACCCCGGTTCTTCTTTCGATTTGCGCCCCTGCGACGAAATATTCGCTGAAACATGTGTATTGTATGGAGTTTTATCCTTTGAAAAGCGGATGTCTTTGTTGATCCTGAATATGGCGTCCGAAGCACCGATGTTTACCTCAGGCTGATGCTTTTGTATCCTTTTGATCATTTCGTCTACAAAGGCTTTAAAGGGTTCCTTTACAGATGTCTCATAGGTTTTCCTGTTTTCGTTAAACCAGGCAGTGGAATTGTTGGCCGAAAGACCCTTAAAAAAGCTGACGAAGTTTTTATCAAAATGTGCCATAATACTGTTTTAGTTGGCGAATGACGTGCATTCTTCCATTTTATTGATGAGAAATTGTTTGTCCAGTTCCGATTTGGCTAAGTTAATAGCTTCTTTATAATGATAAACCGCTTCTTCGTATTGTCCTGCCTTGGACAGGAAGCTGGCTTTCGTGGCGTGGAATAGATGATGTTTGCTGAGTTTTAGATTGTTTATAGTCTCTAACTCCCTCAGTGCTTCATGGGCTCCAAGGAAATGATAGATAGCTATGGCCTTGTTTAAACGTACTACCGGCGACCATTCTATTTGTTCCAATTGCTCATAATAATATACTATTTGCTTCCAATCAGTTTGCTCATAAGTCTCCGCCGAACAGTGTACGGCAGCAATGCCTGCCTCAATGTGATACCTGCTCAGCAATGCTGTATTCCTTGAGTCCTTGAGGTAGAAGTAGGCTTCTATTATCAAATTCTTATCCCATTTTCTCCTGTCCTGTTCTTCCAACGAAACGATACTTCCATCCAATTCAGTCCTGGATGCAAAGCGCGCCACATTAAAGAACATCAGGGCCAGCATGGCCTTCGTTTCGCTTTTCGCAGTATTGTCACCAAGCTTGAGCACCATTTTCCCTAGCCTGATAGCTTCAAAGCAAAGATCCCGGTTGATAAGCTCTGTATCTTCTGTTGTTTTATATCCTTCGTTAAACATCAGGTAGAGCACCTGTCTCAGCATATCCAGCCGTTGCATAGACCGGTAGAGATAGCCTGTATCGGCGAAGAGACCCTTTTGTTTTATGTCTTGTTTGGTTCTTAGCAGGGTTTTCTTCACGGCCTCCTTTTCCATTAGTAGAGAAGAAGCGATTTCATTAATACTAAAGCCGCATAGCACTTGTAGTGTAAAGGCAATTTGTTGCTTCTCACTTAATTCCGGGTGACAACAAAGAAATAGTAGTTTCAGTTGTGCATCAAGGGTGTCGTGATCGCTGAAGGCCTGATCTATGTGTTGGTAGAAAACTTGTTCTTTATTTGCAACAAAAGCCGAATAAGGCAGACTTGCCCGTTTGGCGTTCTCTCTTAGTATATCTATCGCCTTATTCTTTGCTACTTGCATCAGCCAGGCTTCCGGTTTGTCGGGAACGTTTCCGTATGGCCATGTTTTGTATGCAGCGAGGAAGGTATCCTGAACTATGTCCTCAGCTTGAGATATCATACTGACACCAAAGAGTTTTATTAAAATAGCAGTCATCTTTCCCGCTTCCCGGCGGAAAAGATGACTTACTAGTTTTTCTATGTGCTTATTGTCGGGCATTAACCATTGTTGCTCACATTCAGAACTTCGCGTACTTCCACGCGTCCGCCCAGTGAAAGAGTAGGGCAGTTTTTGGCCAGTTCCATAGCGTCCTCAAGGCTATTTGCCAACAGGAAGTAATACCCGCTCACGCCTTCCTTGCTTTCTATATAGGGGCCATCGGTTACCAGTTTCGATTTGCCGTTAAGGCTACCGCCCGCAGGCGAGAGTGGATTGCCGTGTTTAAAATGGCCATTTTTCGATAGCTCTTCCACCCATTTTACATGTTTCTCTATGTCAGCCTGCATTTCTTCCGGTGACATATTTCCATAGGCTTCCAGGTTTTCCCGGAGCAGCAGTAGAAATTCTTTCATGATCTTTTTTTGTTAACGACGGATAAGAGCCTCCCAAAGGGGACATTTTCCACCATTATTTAATAAGCAAATTAACAGACTGGTGTCATTAACCAAAACCTTTGTTAAGAAAAGCAGCTATACTTTTCCAGCCTTGGATCGATGTTTAATTTGCAGTATATGAGGATAAGACTGACACTCTGTTTGCTGCTGTTTTCCGCGGCCGGCTACGCCCAGACCGATTTTAGCGGTATGATTAGTTGCTTCAGGCAGGGAGATAAGGATAATGCTGCTTCAATAGCTCTAATTAAGGCTTCAATTGCTGCATTTGAGGTAGGGAATGTCTTTAAGGAAAAGATCCTCGCTAATGGCATAGCAGAAGTGACGTTGAAGAACGGCACTAAACACATGCTTACGCCACAGGAGTTGCAAAGCGCTAAAGATGCTGCTGGTTTTGAAATAAATAACTGTAAGGATAGCACCGCCCTGAAATATGCCTGGAAGTGCTATGCGGTTATGGCGAAGGAGCGTCAGCTTGATGTTCCATCTCTTGACTATTCTGCGGCGCTTAAAGACCTGGAAGGAAATGTAGAAGTAAGTACGATTTATACCTTACTTGGCCTCGAGAAAAATATTAAAAAGTTTAGAAACGGTACTTATGTAGAGAATCTGTGCGCGGTGGTAGTATGGAAGGGCAGAGATGCTGTTTTTCATTGCAATGGCCTGATAGATAAGAAGGGAAAAGAGAGGAGTATGAGCGTTCTCTATTACGGACGTTTCCAGGTAGTGGATGAATGGGACGCAGACGGAAACTAATAGTGCAAACAATAAATAAAGAGCGCCCTCTCAGCTAAACTGAGAGGGCGCTCTTTATGTAAATATCTTAGAATGTAGAGCTGATACCCAGCCTTACGCCGCTGAAGGCAGGCTCGTAACGGCAAACGCCACCCGTACAGTTAATGCCTTCCACTTGTTTTACGTAGGCAATGGTAAAACGGTGAGGGCCCTTGGTATGAGCTACGAAGAAGTTGTAGTAATGTTTTTGCACTGATGTCTTGGCCGGGTTAGGCAGAATGTTGTACATGTCCGATGCGGCAATCGACCAGCGCGGTGCAATGTTGAATTCCAGCAACCCGAATATCCACGAGCCGAAGTCCTGCTTGGTAGACATATACTCTATTTGCGTGCGCAACGATTTATTCTTCGTGAGCTTGTAAATGATCTCGGCAAAAGGCGTTATCGACTTCACGATAGGCACTCCAGGTTTCACCTGGTACAGTTCCTGGTTATATTCCATTACCTGCACACCTGCTGTAAGTATCCAGTCTTCTATTCCGCGGTATTCGCCCTCAAAATAGCCTTCGCGGTAGAGCTTTACGTTATTCAGCGTATTGATATATGTGTATGTAAGGGTTAGTGAAACATCATCATTGGGAGCTATCAGTACGTCGCCGCTACCTGCTATCTCCGATAGATCCTGCGATGCAGGTGTATAGCGTGCCATCAGCCTTTGCGGGCGCAGACGGGCAACGATAGGTTGCCAGTTCATCATACCCCTGAGCAGTATTTCGTTAGGTGAGGTACGCATCACGAAGTTCTCAGTACGCTTACCTGTCAGGTTAACGGCTATTCCCTTCCTGGCATATCCCAGTGTGGTAAATAGCACAGAGCCTTCTTCGTTTTGCAGCATGTTATCTTTCAGTATAGCCTCGCTGGTTTTATAAGCGCCTTCTGCATACCACGACAAGTCTCCTAGCGTCAAAGTATTGTAGGCAGAAAAAGCATAGGTATTATACTTGGGTATGAATCTGTCAGTGAGGGGTTGACTGTTGATAGTGCCTACTACGGCCGACATTGAGTTAGGGTCGAGTGTGCGGTTTACTGCACCCACACCAGGAAGTATATGTGCGGTACCAATATTGAAATCAGCTTCGGCATTAAAACCTTTGATGATCGGTTGGTAACGTTGTGTAACAGTAGAAACATCTTTTTGTTGGCCGGTAAAACCTTTCAGCATAATGTTATCGCTGAGCTTATATTTCAGATGGATACCAACAAGCGCATTGTCGATCAGTAGACCACGGTCTTCATAAGCGCGAAACAGAATACCACTACCTATCTGGTCATAAATATATCCTCCCGTTACGGTCAGTCCCTGGAACTCTTTGCTCAGGCTCCATGCACCGATGCCAAAGCCACTTAATGCAGATGTAGGATTATAGAGGTTTGAATTGTGAAAGGCGTCAGCTCTCACAAATGCAGTAAAGCCTTTGTAATTGTAGCGTAATGTCAGCCAGGCTTCGCCTCCGCTCAGCACATTGTCATAAAGTGGGTTGTTGGCTGCGTTAATGCTCGTGTCCCTGTCGAAGAAGTTAACGTTCATCATCAGGTCGCCCGACAGGTTGCCTTGAGCTGAAGCACGCATTCCTGCCAGAACTAGCAGGAAGAAGAATGTAATTTTTCGCATGTAAGTGGCTGTATTGTCTGAAAATTTTCCGAAATTAGCCTCTTTCACAAAAACTGGCAAGGTTTTCGATAATTATTATTAAACAAATACTTATGAATAAGATAATTGGTGCAATCGCGGCTTTGTTTATCAGTACTGCAGCTTTTGCACAATCAGAGCTTCCTGATACCCAGGTTAAGGATGTAAACACAGGTAAGAAGATCGCTTTTAACAAGACTTTTACTGACGGTAAGGTGACATTGGTGAGTTTTTGGGCTACCTGGTGTATTCCTTGTAAAAAGGAGATTAAGAATATAACTAAAAAGATGCCGGATTGGATGAAGGAGGCAGACTTCAATTTCATGACTGTTTCCGTTGATGAATCACGTGCGGAAGGCCTGGTACGTAGCTATGCTAAATCACAGGGATGGGAATTCCCATATTATATTGATCCTAATTCTGACCTGAAACGTTCGTTGAATTTTCAGAACGTACCATTTACCCTGGTAGTGGATAAAGCAGGTAAGATTGCTTATATGCACACCGGTTACGAAGAAGGGGGAGAAGAAGAAGTTTGGGCCAAGATCAAAGAATTGGCCGCGAAGTAGTTGACGGTTGAACTAGACTAAAAAGAAACCCCTTAGTGAAAGCTGAGGGCTTTATTATTTCAGTGGCCATAGTTATGGATACATAGTTGTCAAAAAATTAATGTCTATCTTTTAAATAGCTATCACCCCAAAATGATAAATATGACCGTGCCTAAACTCCTTTTTGCGGCTTTACTTGTATGCTGTAGTATGTCTCTTTTTGCCCAGGTGGGTAAAGAAAAAATGCGTGAGCGCATAAAAGAGGTATTCGACGAGAAACTTCGCAAAAAAAATGTTCCTTTTCGTGTTGGTGAAAATGTCAGCAAGAGCTCTTCGGCCAGTCAGCGTATATCAAATGTTTCCAACCAATATGAGGAAGCTGAAACTACTATAGCTGTCAATCCAATTGACAGTACTAAACTGGTTGCCAGTTTTATAGAGACCTACAATGGGGTGTATAACAACGTTATTTATTATTCTTCAGATGAAGGCAATACCTGGCAAAAAAGTAACCTAAGCTCTTACAGCCAGGCCATGATAGACTATCCGGGTGGTGAATATTTCACAGGCTGTGATGCAACTCTTGCCTGGGATAAAAACGGTAGAGTCTACGTTTCATGGATCACCATAGTTAAGAACGCAGCCCAGGATTCCATGTTCTATCTTGTTTATTGGGCATGGTCTGATAACAATGGTCAAAACTGGTCATTAGCCCAGGGTTATAATAAGTACATAGGTATGGGGCTTGAGGGTCAAAATTGGAAAGACAATTTTTGTGATCGTCAATGGCTGGCGGTTGATAATTCAAACGGCCCTAATCAAGGCACTGTATACTGCAGCTTTGTAAATTTTAATGACGTCAACCAATTCAGCGGTATCAAGTATAAAACACCCGGAATGGATTCATTTTCTGCAGTCATACCTGTATATGTGGGTACTACACAATTCAACAATGTTGAAGTTGATGCTGCTGGCGTATTGCATCTTACATTTACGGATTTGGACTTAAGTAAGATAGTACATATTTCTACGGCTGATTTTGGACAAAACTTTTCATTACCGGTCCACGTTGGAAATTGTATGTATACGGGTAGTGGGATATTACATAGCAGAGATAACCCCGCAACCAACCTGGCAATTGATGGCGGCGGTAACCTTCATGTGGTCTGGACAGACTATGACATAATGAACGTCTCGTCATATTATGCTTTCTCGACAAACGGAGGACAAACCTGGAGTACTCCTTTATCATTAAACGGCTTCCTTACATCCATCACTACTATTATGCCGGTTGTTGCGGCCAGGGGGAACTTTGTATCTATTGCTTTTTACGGTGCATATAACCAGACTGATTGGGACTATTATCATATTGTTTCCACCAATGGCGGGCAGTCTTTTACAGCACCTATTAAAATATCAGACGGTCCTACCACTCAGCAATGGCAGAACTCATATTTCTTCGGCGATTATAATCGGTCAGTAAGTAGCATGACCCATACG
>CAMPKR010000039.1 GCA_946887345.1 uncultured Bacteroidota bacterium
CACAACCAAAGAACAAAAGCTGAGGATCGGGAAAAAGAATGAGCGCCTTGTCGCAGGCTCGTTCGGCGATCCGGCACATCGCTGATTAGCGTACTGCAAAAACCAACACAACACGTAGCGCTGGCCCCCCGTAGTCCCGCGGAGCGCATGGACGGAGGGTGTCTTTTTCTTTTGGTTCTTTTCTTTTGGACAAGCAAAAGAAAAGAACAAGCACAGTAGAGAGATAAAGTTGAATTCGAGATGACAGGTTTCATAATGGTACAAAGTCAACACACAGCGACGAGGCGGTTTCACCCCGATGGCCATAATCTCCACCCATGTCCTCCCCGCCAACCGATCTCCCGGTCGGCGAGTTTAAGCAGGCAAACCAATTTCAAGAATCCCATCAATTCCAAAAAATCCGGTTCAGACAACCCAGCTTCTGCAACATCGCCATCCCCGCTACCGCAAGTTTACAACTTGTGGTTACCGGCAGCGGCAGTTTCTGACTGCCGTTATTCCATGTGGGAAACTTTACACCCCGAAATTTCAGCAGCCTTTCAAGCCTTCGTAACTTTACATAAGCTCAATGATCATGTGTCTTTGAGTAGCTAAACTATAAACCATTATGTCTGCACAAAAAGCCGGGGCCACACACTCATCAATGGTACTATGGTAAACCTGAGATTACCTATAATGGAGTTGAGTTAACCTATGGTGGAAGTATAGTTAACCTATAGTGAACCTATAGTAAACCTATAGTAGAAGTATAATTAACCTATAATGGAGGTATAGTACACCAAAAGCCCGTGTGGAGCGGGTTTCATACATAGCTTTTCATTCCTCCCTGTCCGGAGAGGCGTTTTTTCCCCTCCCGGCCGGGTCTCCCCTTCTTCAGGGGACTCCGGAGGGGACTATCTTAAAGATCAGGATTATTACTTCCCTGCGTTTCTGCGGCTAAAAAAGGTAAAATAAGCAATTGCAGAGCTGGAAGGTGACATTTAAGACTTTGGGGTCAATTAACACCGGGGTGTAAGGTTTTTCCGTAACTTTAAGTTCGTCATCCCGCCCCACCGGCGGAATGTGCCAGCCTTATCAAGCAGTTTATTTGTGGCCACGAAAAAAATCTGTGTTATGAAACATCCATTGCTTGAAAATTACAGGTATTACCTCAATGACAGCATTCACTTCTTTGTAGTAAAAAGAGACGAGGCGCGCGAGCGCAAAGTAGAGTACTATAGGGGCAACGTGTACCTGGCAGAAGAAAAGCTCATGGACCAGGACCTGGATATACTGAGGAGTGAGCTGGAAGCCAGGAAGCAGGCGCCGAGATGATCTGGGTGCCCCGCGCTCTGCAGGTATAGAAACTGAAGTGGCCGTTTGCAGTGTTATTGCGCGACCTTCCTGGTGTTTCCCATTGATCAATACTCTTCACATTTATCATGGCAGAATGTTTGTATGTGTTTTATAAACCGTCCGTCATGAAAGATCTGAAACATGTAATAGGACTTGTAAGCCTTTTTGTAGTGGTCTATCACTCAGCTCCATTTATTGGCATTCCCGCAGAGGTAATAGCACTGATGTTCGTACTGTCGCCATTCGTTGTGCTGTGGATGGTGTACTCCATTCTTAAACACGGGAAGCCTTCGGGCATACATTTGACGAACGTTTCTATGACGATTGGAATTATGAACGCAACAGCAAGGAAGAAAAGGATGCCTGATCGTTAATAGCCTGTACCCCACAGCAACAGGAGGTTTTGGCAAAGTGCAGAAAGTTTCCTTATATATATCCTTGCTATCCGTGCCTTCCTTGGCTATTATATACGTATCTTTGCGCGCGTCAAGCAGGGTTTTAATTTTTTTATTCCATCCTTGATCAGCCTTTTTTAAAATCAAGGATTTATTTATGCCCGTTCTCATTTTCTTTATTTCAGTATGGTACCTCTCTCTTTTTGCACAAACCTTTTTTCATCACCGTTATGCATCGCACGGCGCTTTTAAGATGAGCCGTGTGTGGGAGCGTGTCTTCTTTGTGTTTTCCTACATTACCCAGGGAGCGCATTATATGAGTCCGCGTGCCTATGCCGTTATGCACCGGATGCACCATGCCTATACTGACACTGAAAAAGATCCGCACTCGCCTAATTTCTCTCCCAATTTTATACATATGATGCTGCGTACCCGGCGCATATATGCCGGTATTAACCATGGCACAATAGAGGTAGAAGAAAAGTTTACCAAGAACCTGCCCGAATGGAAAAGTTTTGACCGCTGGGCAACAGGCTGGCCTTCTTTCTTCCTCTGGACAGCAGCTTATCTTGCTTTCTTTATTGCCTTCGCTACGTCGCCCTGGCAATATCTTCTGCTGCCTGTTATCGTTTGTATGGGTGGTTTTCATGGTACCATTATCAACTGGTTTGCGCACAAATATGGCTACAGGAACTTCTTTGTGAAGAATACATCGGAGAACCTGCTGGTGGTAGATGTGCTTATGCTGGGTGAGTCGTATCACAACAATCACCACAAGCATCCTTCTGCCATCAACTTCGGACACAAATGGCATGAAGTGGACCCGGTTTACCCCATTATTCTTTTGTTCAACTGGCTGGGTATAATAAGGATCCCAAAGCCGGCGCAGGCAGAGGTGAAAGAGGTTGTTGCAATCCCCCGGGTAGTTTCACAGCGACACAAGTCAGCGGTTTAAAGGCTTTCGTTACCAGGTATCGTACTGGTATATTGTCCGCTGTTATTCCTGCAGAGGTAAAATAAAATAGCAATAAGCCGGCAGATAGGTGTACCTTGTAGCGGGTGCTGCCGAATAGCTAAGAATCAACCTGCCATTACAATGCAAGCTTTGATAGACAATCACAAGTATTTTCTGGAAGATAATGTTCACTATTTTATTGTAAGGAATGATGAATATGATGATACCGTGAAAAGAGTATTGTTTTACAAAGACAAGGTATACATTGCGAATGAAAGATTAATGGGCCGCAGCCTTGAGGTCTTGCTGGCGGAGTTTGAAAACCGGAAGATACCTTACCGCTAAACGATACAAAAAGGCGGAATGCAATATTGTTGCATTCCGCCTTTATTATTTACCGGCCGAAGCCTTCTGAAATTATTTAATCTTCTTTACTCTTACAGCTACAGGTCCCTTAGCACCCCTTTCTATTTCGAAAGTTACTTTGTCGCGATCCTTAATCGGTTCGCTGAGATTGTTGGCGTGTACGAATACGTTCTGTCCGCTCCTGGTATCGGCAATGAAGCCATAACCCTTTGCATCGTTGAAGAAGGATACAATTCCTTCCCTTATACGTTCTGCAGGATCTTCGGGCTCGCGCTTAGCGGCGCCCAGTTGTATCGTTTCTGTATCTATTTCCTTTTTCTTTCGGGTGGGATCGGGCGGAGTATCAGAAATGTTACCATTTTCGTCGATATAGGCCATCATATCTTCAATGCCTTTGCCTTTGCTGTTGTTAGCAGCACGTTCATTCCTGCGTTCTTCTTTTTCTTTTTGTTTTTTCCTCTTTTTCTGTTCTCTTTCTTTTTTACCCATTGTCTCCTGACCCATAAATACAAAAATCGCGTTTTGATGAGTGGTGAAGGTCGGCTTTTTATTTGGTATTGACGGGAGTATTATTTTATACCTGTATAAAGGCCTCAGGTTAAGCTCATCCTATGAGTTATCCACCTAAAATAGGTATCACGGGTGTAAAAGCGTATCTTTGAAGGAATGCACTATCACACCCGAACCAATAGCCAGTTCTTTCTTATTACAGCAGGAGCCATTAGTCTCATCACAGCCTTTGCGGCGGTTTGCCTGTATTTTGATCTTATAAGGCTATAAGTGGCATAGTTTTATGCAGCTTTATTGAAAATTCTCATTATAATGAAACAACACCCCTTAATGGAGGACTATAAGTATTACCTCAGCGATAATATTCACTTCTTTATGGTGAAGAAGGGCCACGACGATGAAAAGCGTGTACTCTTCTTTAAAGGCAATATTTACCTGGCCAATGAAGGGCTGATGGGCCGTGACCTGGATGTGCTAAAGGCGGAACTTGAGGGCCGGAAATCGGCTATATAGGTCGAAATTGTTATCCGCAGGTAAAAAACAGAATTCCTTTAATCAGCTGTGTAGCGATCGAAATTTGCAGCAGACAGGTTGTAGATAACAATGCTGCCGGAGGTGTAATAATATTCTACCGCGAATACCCCATTGCCGCCAGTGCCGAATAGCAGGTAGTCAGTAGTATCCGCAGGCATCCAAATGCCGGAGCCATTTATGCTCCCTATAAGGCCCGTCCTGTTATAAGGCAATTGATTTCCCCAAATAGAGATAGTAGTGTCGTTGACGACAGCGACAGAAAAGCTGGTGTCAAGCAGGTAATTATAATTGCCGTTTTGGTGCCGGTATTTTTTGAAGGTATAAGTCCCCGCCATGTTTTGGGTGTGGCGCATGGTGAGAGAAGAATCTATTGTTTGTGCGGAATCTGTATTTGCAGGTTGGGCAGGAATTGCAGGATCTTTCTTGCAGGCTGAGGCAGCGAGGAGCAAGAGCATGATTACTGGTATCATTCTGAAACTCATAGGAGTATTGGTTTTGGTTTTATAAAGTTAAGGAAAGGGCAAATCACCACCTAAACTCAGAATGCCGCAGTTTATTGTGATTCGTCGCTTATTTATTTTTAGTTAAAATTTTCTTGTTTTTTATCTAACACTATTGCTCACCCCTGCGTCTAGTGGTATTGACAGTCTATTTCTAAAACCTAAATCGATACCTTATGAACAAAGTTCTTTTTCTTGTCGCAGGTATATTACTATCGTATACCTTTTGCGTCGCCGGTAACAATAATTCGTACATGGTTCACCACGCCAACTGGTGGAACACCAAAGCCAATGACAACCTTTCGGACGTGCTAATGGAGGTGACGCCCAAGGGCTTGTATGCGGATGTTCAACTTACTTTTACACTAAACGGCACGGCCATTACCACCGGACCGAACGACTCTCTGCAAGGCATTATCAACTTCGAACTGCCACCCAATTCCTTCATTTATGATTCCTGGCTGTGGCTTAATGATTCAGTTATTATCCGGGCTGCCATGATAGAACGGGGCCAGGCCGTGCAGATATATAGCGGCTACATACAGCGTAAGCAGGACCCCTCACTTTTAGTGAAGACAGGTACTAATACCTACCAACTGAACGTATTTCCCATAACCAATTCCTTTGCGCGCAAGGTAAAGATCAGTTTCTCTACATTGATGAAACAAGTGGATGGGAAGGCTATGCTTACGCTACCTACAGACCTGTTGACTTCTTCCAATGTTGATCCGGATATTACCCTGACGATCAATAGTGGTAACGGCTACGCACAGCCCTATTTTGAAGAAGCTAACTATAGTAATCTTATTGTAACATCTCAAGGCAATGCAGATGTTCTGTCCGTTCCGGCGGGCGTTTACTCTGCTGAGAAGGAGCTCACACTGGTTTATTACACAGGTACCGGTCCACGCCTTACCATTTATCCGACCGGCCAGTTTGAGGGTGTATACGAATTGCAGATGCCTGCTGAGAATACTACAGTTGCTCCGCGGCATCTGAACTTTATTCTCGATCATCGGCCACTTACTACCAGCTATTCCTACACCGAGATATATAAATTTGAAGAGATCAAAAAATATCTCCGTACGTTCCTGCTTACTAATTGCCGGCCTACGGACTCGTTCAATATCTTCTATGTAAACAACGGATCGGTAGTGCAGGCTTTCCCCACATGGACAGCTATTGACGGTGCTAATGTGTCGGCCGCGCTTGGTAGCATCCCTAATACTATTAGCAGTGATCAGTCGATGTTACAAAGCCTTTTACAGGCAGGTATTCTTTTCGGTCAGACGAAACAACCGGCAGAGGAGCATACAGTTTTTATCAGCACCAACAGGGATTATACCACGTTGCAAAGCACAACTACGTTTTTCAATACCCTAAGTACTGCTGTAGGTGCGTTTACAAATAAGATCAGCGTGATCAGCGATTTAAAAGGTAACTTTTCCGAGATATTATTTAATAACCTGACTGCGGCATCAGGGGGTATTTTGTATAAATATAAGAGTAGCTTTTATGATGGATATCTGAACAGATATACTTATGATCTTGACGTTCGCAGCATTCTAATGGGTATACTGCATTACATGTCGCCCGGCTCTACTTCTTATGATGTGATATTGCCTGTGAGTACAGGATTCAGCTATAACACCTACAACCTTTCAGGTGGTAACAAACATTTTAGCTGGCAACCCTATTGTGAAACAGGGCAATATTTCGGCAACATGAGCCCGGGTTTTGCTACTATTAACTACCTGGTGCAGGGTAGCGTAATGGTGCACCAGGTGCCGATAGCTGTAATTGACACCGGTAGTAAACATCAGAAGCGGAGCTGGACAAACAATTACCTCCTGGAACTGGAAAGTCTTAATAATCCCCAACTGGCAGCGGAAATAATGGACAGCAGCGTGAACAACAGGGTGCTGTGCTTTGAAACGGCCTTCCTGGCACTGGAAAACGGAGATACAATTGGTACTGAAGATGATACTGCTGTAGTTGCTACCAGCGTAGAAGAAACTGAGACTAAGACGGTAAGCAAGGTTAAGTGCTTCCCTAATCCCTTTAGTGCCAACATGACGATAGAGAGCCCTGACGAAATAGATATGGTAGAAGTGTTTGACATCACCGGTCGTCTTGTATTCTGCAAAAAAGACGTGCGTAGTAAGACTTTTGCGTGGAACGGCCTCAACAGCGACGGCCAGAACCTGAACGCAGGTATCTATATCATCCGCGTGAAGCACAAAGGCAGTGTAGACACTATAAAAGTGCAAAAGATATAAAAGGTGTGTGTTTTAAATAAAGAAGACAGGGAGCCTGCACTCCCTGTCTTTCTTTTTGGCCAAAAAAAAATCCCATCGCTGAGGACGGGACTGTGATGTATCTATAGAGGCCGTTAGTTCTTCCCTACCACGAACACGAAAGGTATGCTTGCGCGCTCCCTGATAGACTGCCTTACTTTGGCGGGTTGTTTCAATACTTTATATTTCTGCAGATCCACTATTTCCAGTGAATCTGAATAAGTTCTGTTTATTATAGCGTGACGCATATAGGAGGCAAGGAAGACCGCCGAGTAAACATCGCAGGCGATAATATCCTTTACATAGTGCATCCATATTTTTTTATGACCCCGTAGCATAAAACATCATTTTAAAAGACCCGTTTGGCGCGGTGGACTTTGTTCAGGTCATTGCCACAACCGCAACCTTTCCTAGTCGTATTACAACTTTGTGCCAACACCGTGCCAAAAATCAAGGCCAGCATATAAACCAGCAATTTTCTTCTCATTATCAACAGCTTATCTACTTTTGTAAAAATAAGCATAAATATTGGCATCGGGTGTTAAACGGATACTGGTAGCTCCCCTCGACTGGGGCCTTGGTCACAGCAGCCGCTGTGTGCCGCTGATACAGTATCTGCAGGGCCTGGGGCATAAAGTTGTGGTGGCTGGAAACGACTGGCAACGGCGTTTTATAAAGGGAAGCTTTCCGGGTATAGAAACCATTGATCTGCCCGGTTATAACATCAGCTATAGTAAGAGCGGCAGCGGTTTCGTGTTTGCAATGTTCAGGCAAATGCCCAGGCTGCTTGCTGCGATAAGACAAGAGAATGACTGGCTGATAGAGCAGACTGCGCGACAAGGTTTTGACGGAATCATTTCGGATAACAGGTATGGGCTCTTTCACAAAAAAATTCCCTCCGTAATAATGACTCATCAATTGTCGGTAAGGACAGGATTGGGTCAAGTGGCGGACGATATGCTGCGAAGACTACACTACAAATATCTTCAGCGCTTCAGCAAATGCTGGGTGGTAGATGTTGCCTCAAGGGAAAGTATGGCAGGTAACCTCTCTCATCCGAAAGTGCCACCTGTGAATGCTGCCTATATCGGCTTGCTTTCCCAATTTGAGGTGAGGGAAGAGAGAGGCGGTGAACATTTACTTGTTTTGCTTTCAGGACCTGAGCCGCAGCGGACCCTTCTTTCGCAAATGCTCTGGGAGCAAGTGCTGGGCTCTAAGGCTAAAGTGGTATTTGTAGAGGGATCGAACAATTCACAGAGGCCTGCGAACATTCCTGAACATATAAGTTGGTACGGGAAGGTGACGAGGAAAGACTTGCAGCCGCTTTTGCAAAATGCGTCGATGGTGGTTTGCCGAAGCGGATACTCTACACTAATGGACCTGGTGGCCATGAACAAGAAAGCTATTGTAATACCCACACCAGGGCAAACAGAACAAAAATACCTGGCCAAGCACCTGCATCGCGAAGGTGTTTTCTTTGCCTGTTCCCAGCGCAACTTCGACCTGAAGAAAGTGCTGGACAATGCAAAGCTGTTTCCTTTCAAAGAACTGGCCTTGCACCATGCTTTTGATGATCACAAGGCGATAATTGACAGTTGGCTGAAGACACTATGACGAACAAGGCAAAAGCACATCTCGCACTGCTGGGTGCTAATCTTTTTTATGGTGCGGGTTTTACCGTGGCCAAAAGTATTATGCCGCAGCTGATAGAGCCACTGGGTTTTATTTTTATTCGTGTAAGTGTGGTGACGCTGCTTTTCTGGCTAAGCTTCACCGGGGGTGAGAAATATAAAACCAAGATAGAGAAGAAAGACTGGCGTATCCTTATACTCGGCGGTCTCTTTGGTGTGGCGCTGAACCAGATGCTCTTTTTCCTGGGGCTTAATTTAACCTTTCCCATCCATGCTGCCCTCATTATGATGAGTACGCCGTTGCTCATCACCATCATTGCTATTTTTATTTTGCGGGAGCGGATAGGCTTGACGAAAGCCCTGGGGTTAGTTATTGGTATAAGCGGCGCTATACTGCTAATGAGTGCGGGAAAGGAAATAACCATGACGGGCAATTCAGCGCTGGGTGACCTTTTTGTTTTCCTCAACGCCGCATCTTATGCCATATATCTTGTGCTTATAAAGCCGTTGATGCAGCGCTACCGGCCTATTATCGTTATCCGCTGGGTGTTTTTGTTCGGCTTCATATTTGTGCTGCCCTTTGGTTTGCCGCAGTTCGCAAGGATAGACTGGGGTTTGTTTTCGGCAGCCGACTACACGGCCCTGGGTTTTATTGTTATCTGTGTTACATTCTTTACCTACCTGTGGAATATATATGCACTGCGTTTCCTGAGTCCTTCCACTGCGGGCGCATACATATACCTGCAACCCATGTTTGCCGCATTTATCTCTGTGATATTCACCGGTGAGCAACTGACCCTGGTGAAACTAGCTGCAACACTGCTGATATTCGGCGGAGTGTATATGGTGAACTTTGGCTTCAGGGGAATCGGAAAAAAGAACCCCTCGTAGAGAGGGGCTGTGTCTTAGTTCTTTTCTGCCAGTTCTTTTACTTTGTTCAGGGCTTTGGGGAAGGCGTCGGTGAAGTAGTCCTTGAACTCATCGTTAATATCCATGTCCACGACAAGTTCGGTGCCGCCGTTGGTCTCGCGAAGCGTGTAGTTCTCGTGAGCGCCTGCCCAGGCCTGCACTTTTTCACTGGTGGTATCCTCTATGCCGTCTTTCAACTCGCCGAGATGCTCGAATGACATATGCTCATTAGGAATGAGCTTTGCAATACGTGATACCATACCATTACCGGTGCCATCTCCGAAAATTACTTTAGAGCCCTCTTTCCAGTCGGTCTGGGCCATAGAGCCCTCGCTGAAGACGGAAGTCCAGGCACGGTAGGTTTCGTCGTTCCAGAGTGTTTCCCAAACCTTTTCGCGGGGAGCATTGATGCTTACATTGAAGTGTGTCTTTTCCATAGTTTTAATTTTATGACACAAATATCGGCAGGTATTATGTAACCGAAGGGGTGCAGCTGCGACAAAGAAGAGGGCGGATGCGGCAAGCGTATTATCTGATTAGAAAACCTATCCACAAATGCTGTGAAACTCTGGACGGATATTTTACTTTTGAGGAAAATTGTAAATATGAAAACACATCTTTTAGCACTTTCTCTTGTTTTAGCGCTGGCGAGCTGCGGCGAAAACAAAACTGCAGAATCAACAGAAGCAACAGACACCACTGCAATGGCAACGGAAGCGCCGGAGGAAAAAGCTCCTCCGTTGGACTCAGCCGCAAAAATGAAAGCCTGGATGGACTATATGATGCCGGGCGATATGCACAAATGGCTTGCCTCTACTGATGGCAGCTGGACAGTAGAGACCGAAAGCTGGATGGAAGAAGGACAGCCATCGGTGAAAAGCACAGGATCTATGGAGAATAAAATGATACTGGGCGGCCGCTACCAGCAGCAGATGTATAAAGGGGAAATGATGGGCCAGCCCTTTGAAGTAATTGGGCTACTGGGCTATGACAACAGCAAGAAAATGTTCGTGAGTACGTGGCTGGACAACATGGGTACCGGTATCATGGTGATGGAAGGCAAGATGGATGACGCCACAAAAACCATCAATTTTTCAGGAAGCATGACCGACGCGACTACGGGTAAGGATTGCAAGATGAGGGAAGTTGTACAGTTCCCGGATGAGAAGACGCAGCACTTTGAGATGTATGCTACTACTGATGGCAAGGAGATGAAGGTGATGGAGATGAAGCTTACTAAAAAGTAAGTCAAAACTCAAAAGTGAAAACCAAAAAATGTTGGAAGGGCTGCTGTGAGGCGGCCCTTTTGTTTTTGGAGTAGGTCGTGAGTGGAAATGCTTGGACCGGAGGGTGTGCGTGTGGTAGCTCGTGTTATCTGCCCGCATTGCCAACCCGCGGAGCCTACGCTGCTCTTACTTTTCTTTTGCTCCGCCAAAAGAAAAGTAACAAAAGAAAAGGCGGCTCTCCGCACATGCGGCATCCGCCGGTGCTGCGAGGCGGCCGGCGCTGCGTATTGGAAAGTAGTATGCGCCAATTCTATTGGGCTGCCGGCGGTGCGGGGCTCGATGGGGCTGAGGGTCAAAACAATAAATTGATTTATATTAGGGATGCAAAAGCTAAATGTGAAAAGGTATATACTGGTCATCGCTTTTATAATGTGCTATTTTAAAGGCGCATGTTGCGATTGCGACCGGGGCAGGATGTCAGTTGAGCATTTCAACGCAAACGATCTTATATTTACCGGTTTGCTTATCAAGGAAACATTTAGTGATAATCATTTAAACCGCATGGCTACTTACACGGTCACCAGAGCCTATCGAGGAGTAAATACAGGTGATACCATTCTAATCTCGGATAAATATGATGTTGGTGCCTGTGGATTGGGCAAACTGACAGTGGGAGGAGAGTACCTGATATACGGAAGGGAGGTGAATAGCGAAAAATTTACTTCAAGTTGTGTAGGGAACAGTAGGGTGCCTATCTTGATCTTGCCGCGAGACTCGGCAACTGTAAATCGCATGAGGTCACATCCGAACTATGGTTCGTTGGATGATACGGTCCACACGACCTTCCACGCCGATACTTTATTTCTGAGCGGACACTTGCTAAAATCGCACAAAAAGGGCAAGCAGAAGTTTTATGATAAAGATGGAAAGCTATCAGCCGAAGGAATATATGAGAATGGTTTGCCAGAAGGGACGTGGCGCTATTATGACGCTGGCAAACTAAAAGAATCCGGCAACTACCTTGACGGCAAAAAGGACAGCATGTGGGTGCATCATTACGAGACATGGGTGGATATAACTGAATTTAGGAATGGCGAATTTACTTTCAGGCAAACCTCATACTCTAACGGTAATATTTATAAGAAAGAGGGTCCCGTGGGCGATGGTAAGAAATGGATCTGTTCCGGCAACCATGTGAATGGAAAGCCAATATATATTGCCTATACTGACCCGCCTAAACGTAATAACGATGGCAAAATGGAGT
>CAMPKR010000040.1 GCA_946887345.1 uncultured Bacteroidota bacterium
ATATATACCTGTGCATTGGCCACCCAGGGATTAGTACCCAGGGCCTTTTCCATTTTGCCAATATTCAGCAAGCTCATCGGCGTCGTCAGATCGAAGCCACCCTTACTTACCAGCAAATCCTTCACCTGTTGCTCATCTACGAACCTGTGCTTGTCATTCTTGATATTTATCTCCAGTCCAGACAGTGTCTTTGTGATCTCTCTTTTTGAAGCGCTCGATATAGCGATGACACAGCCAACAGTTACTATAATAGTAACCAGCATCTGCATGATCTTACGAACTGATATTTTACGCTTCTTAGTCATTATCTCTTTTTCAGTATTTCCTTTATTGGTTCCACCAGTTTATCTATATCTCCAGCGCCAGCTGTTATGAACAGGCTAATTGGAGCTACTTTTACATATTCCAGCAATCCTTCCCTGGAGAGGATCGTTGCGCCATTCTGCATCTTGCCTGCTATCATCTGCGATGTCACGCCCTCTAAAGGCAGTTCACGCGCGGGATAAATGTCCAGCAGAATCGCTTCGTCGGCCATATCCAGGCTGTGTGCAAAACCTTCTGCCAGGTCACGGGTGCGAGTGAACAGGTGAGGCTGAAACACCACCACACATCTCCTGCCGGCAAACAATTGCTTTGCACTCTTAATCAGTGCAGCTAATTCTTCAGGATGATGCGCATAGTCATCAATATAAACTACAGCCTCATTCTTCAACACATATTCAAAACGGCGCCTGATACCTTTAAATTCTGAAAGCGCCGCTTTTACCTTCTCCCCATCTACCTCCAATATTTTCGTTACTGCTATCGCAGCCACGGCATTCTCCACGTTGTGCATGCCACCAATAGGCAAGTGTAAATTCTCTATCGTCCAATCCTTACCTGCCACATTGAAGATGTACTCTCCGTGCTTCTGTACTATATCCGTTGCATACACATCTGCCGAATCATTTTGCAGACTATAAGTCATTTTATGTTCTCCCTGCAGGTCGGCACCGCGGCTGAGGCCGTGCTTGGCCACCAGTGTACCACCGGGTTTAATGTTTCTTGTATACTGAATGAAAGCCTCTTCCATATCCTTCACTGTTCCGTATATATCCAGGTGGTCTGCATCCATTGCTGTGAGCACTGCCACATCAGGGAATAATTTCAAGAAGCTCCTATCATACTCATCTGCCTCCACCACTGCTATATCCGTGCGACCGCTCCAGTAGTTGCTATTGTAGTTAACTGACACGCCACCCAGGAAGGCGTTGCAACCATAGCCCGTTTCGCGCAACAGGTAGGCAATCATAGTAGAGATTGTAGTCTTGCCATGTGTACCTGCTACTGTTATTGCATGCATGGCCTCTGTTATCCACTGAAGAACATCACTGCGCTTATACACACCATAACCATTATCACGATACCAGTTCAATTCTGTATGATCGTTAGGGATCGCCGGTGTGTAAATCACCAGTTCGGTTTCCTTATCCAGCAGTTCTACATCATCAGTGTAGTGCACTCCCATTCCTTCTTCCTCCAGCTGTGTGGTCAGCTCAGTGCGCGTACGGTCATAGCCTTTTACCACAGCACCCTGCTCCCGGAAGAAGCGCGCTAACGCACTCATACCGATACCACCGATACCTATGAAGTAAACTCTATTTATTTCCCGTACGTTCATTACTTTGTTGCTATCTCTATTACTTTATTCGCAATTCTTTCGTCAGCGTCAGTTATTGCCAGCTTTTTAAGGCCGTTGATCATCAGTTCCTGCATTGCGCTGTCGAGCAGTAGCTGTTTCAGTTTCATTACCAGTTCGTTCGGTGCGTCGCTGTTACGGACCATCATCGCTGCGTTGTGCTCCACCAGGGCCATCGCATTGCTAGTCTGGTGATCTTCAGCTGCAAAAGGAAAAGGCACGAATATCACCGGCTTTGCCACTATGCAGAGTTCCGCTATTGCCAGCGCACCCGCTCTCGATATCACCACATCTGCCGCAGCATATGCTCTTTCCATCTCACTGATAAAATCAAAGACCTTCACCCTGTCACTATACTTCTCTGCCCTGCTCTTTGCCTGTTCGTAATACGGCTTTCCTGTTTGCCATATCACCTGTACCCCAAGCTCCAATATCTCTTCCAGGCGGGCATCGATCGTTTCATTTATCGCTTTTGCCCCGAGGCTTCCCCCTACCACCAGCAGTGTCTTCTTCTCACTGTCCATGCCTAACCATTCCTGCCCTACCTGCCTGCCGATATTCATATGCGCTATCGACTTTCTTACAGGATTGCCAGTGAGTATCAAATTACCGGCAGGGAAGAAGCGCTCCATTTTCTCATACCCCACACATATCGCTTTGGCCCTCTTACCGAGTATCTTATTACTCTTGCCTGCGTAGGAGTTCTGCTCCTGTATCAGCGTTGGTATGTGCATACCCTGGGCTGCGTTCAGCACCGGAAAACTTGCATAACCACCAACACCAACCACCGCATGCGGCTTAAAGTCTTTCAGCACACCTCTTGCCTGTATATTACTTTTTAAGAGCTTAAAGGGTAGTAAAATGTTTTTCAACAAATTCCCCCTGTCAAATCCCGCTATATCCAACCCCACTATACTAAATCCTGCCTGCGGCACTTTTTCCATTTCCATCTTTCCCTGCGCTCCTACAAAGAGCAACTCTGTTCCCGGTGCCAACCTCTGCAACGCCTGTCCTATCGCCACCGCGGGGAAAATATGTCCGCCTGTTCCACCACCTGCTATTATTATCCTCAGGTTCTCTCCCATAATCTATGCAGCAGACACTGCCCTCTTTCTTCTCACTTTGGGTGTTTGTTCCTCTTCTGTTTCTTCTTCTTCTTCTGCGTCTTCTGCTTCGTCCAGCGCTTCCATATTCTCTCTTAATTCTTTCTGCTTACCTTCCATCTCGTCTACATACCGGCTAACGCTCAGCACCACTCCTATTGCCACCGAGGTAAACCAGATAGAAGAACCACCCATGCTCACCATCGGCAGGGTAAGACCTGTAACCGGAACTAGATGCACATTCACCGCCATGTTCAGCATGGCCTGGAACACTAACGTTATACTCAGCCCTACCGCCAGGAACGCACCAAAGGCATAAGGGCATCGTCTGAATATTAGGATGCTTCTCCACAAAAAGAGCAGGTAAAGGAAGACCACGACAGATCCTCCTACCAGGCCATACTCTTCTATTATGATGGAGTAGATGAAATCTGAATAAGGGTGCGGCACAAAATTGCGTTGTTGGCTATTACCCGGTCCGCGACCGGTAAAGCCACCGTTGGCGATGGCGATTTTAGCCTGTTGCACCTGGTATACCTCTTCTTTCTTTACGACCTGGCCGTTCTCATCGGTCTTGGTGCCTCCCATAAAGTCCTCTATACGTTGCTCCCAGGTAGCGGCACGCCCCCAGCCTGTGAGCTTAGATACACCGAAAAGCAGCACCACGCCAATGAGACCTGCAAAGGCCAGCAGCGCAATGTGCTTCACCTGTGTACGTCCTATAAAGAACAGAATACAACAGGTGAAGCCTAGCATCAACGCGGTGGATAGATTTGCAGGGGCTATGAACGCACATGTAAGGGCTACGGGAAGTAATACCGGTAAAAAACCCTTCTTAAAATCCTTTATGTCGTTTTGCTTCATGCTCAGCACACGGGCGAGGAACATGAAAAGGGCAAGCTTTGCAAGGTCAGAAGTCTGGAAAGTGAGGTTGATCACCGGCAGTTTTATCCAACGTGAACCTTCATTCAACTTAGTACCGAAGAACAGCGTGTACAACAACAATGGCAGACTGGCAAAATATAGCACTACCGACCATCGGGCAAACTTCAGGTAGTTCACCTTGTGTATGAGGTAAATGATCGCCAGGCCCAGACCAAGCACCATCAACTGCTTCACCAGGAAGTAGCTGCCGTTCTTATCCATGCGATAAGCCAAAGACCCGGTAGAACTATAAACAGACAGCATGCTGATAAAGGCCAGTATCAATACTACTGCCCATATCACCCTGTCTCCTTTCGTTCTACTTAATATATCTCTCATTGCCTGTTTATTATAATCCCCTCACTGCTTCTTTAAACTGCCTGCCACGATCTTCGTAATTCTTAAAAAGATCGAAACTGGCACATGCAGGTGATAAGAGTACAGTATCACCTTTATCAGCAAAAGCATAGGCAGCCTTTACTGCATCTATCACACTATGAGTGTCTGCGATGTCTTCTACTACACCATTAAATGCCTGGAGTATTGGAGCATTGTCAATGCCCATACATACTATGGCCTTTACCTTTTCCTTTACCAGGTCCATGATCTCGTTATAGTCATTTCCTTTATCCTGTCCGCCCAGTATCAATACGGTTGGGTTCTTCATGCTTTCCAGGGCAAACCATACTGAATTGACGTTGGTTGCTTTGCTGTCATTTACATAATCTACGCCGCGTACAGTGACAACAAATTCCAGCCTGTGTTCCAGCCCTTCAAACGAAGCAAAGCTCTCACGTATTTTCTCCTTCCTGATACCGGCTATGCGTGCTGATATACCCGCTGCCATGCTATTATATTGGTTGTGTTTTCCCTTGATAGAGAGGTCGTGAATGGACATGGTTGCATCCTCGTCGCCGACGCGCAGGTGCATCTCATTATTGCTAACGAAAGCCCCTTCATCGCTCCTCATGTTTTCTTCATTCATCGTGAAATAAATTTTTTGTGCTTTTGTGGATTGTGCATTTAAGTATTGTTCTATCGTTTCGTCGTCCCCGTTAACTATAAAAAAGTCCTTATCATCCTGGTTCTCCGTGATCCTGAATTTGGATCTTATATAATTCTCCACTTTATTATCATACCTGTCCAGGTGGTCAGGTGTTATATTCAATAGCACTGCCACATCAGGATGGAAGCGTTGAATATCGTCAAGCTGAAAGCTGCTTACTTCCACTATGTACCAGGTTGCAGGATTTTGCGCTATCTGTTTGGCAAAACTGATACCTATATTGCCCACCATCGCCACATCGTAGCCTGCTTCCTTAAATACATGGTAAGTAAGCTTTGTAGTGGTACTCTTACCATTGCTGCCGGTAATAGCCACTATCTTGCTATCACCTTTGTAACGGAAGGCAAACTCGATCTCGCTGCATATTTCTATTTCAGCTTTGCGCAGGGCTTTCATTACTTCGGTCTTTTCACTAATGCCCGGGCTCTTTACTACGCAGTCAGCTTCCAGCACTTTCTCCATTGAGTGTCCGCCTTCTTCAAAGCTGATACCCTCTTCTACCAGTTCTTCTTTGTATTCATTCTTTATGTCACCGTATTCGCTCACAAAAACATCCCAGCCCTGCTGTTTGCCCAGCAGCGCAGCTCCTATGCCGCTTTCGCCGGCACCGAGTACGATGAGTTTTTTATGTGCGTTCTTTGCCACTATCTTAGTTTCAGTGTTACTATACTCATTATTGCCAGTATGATGCCCATTATCCAGAAGCGGGTAACGATCTTGCTTTCGTGATAGCCCAACTTCTGGTAGTGGTGATGCAGCGGAGACATCAGGAATATCCTGCGGCCTTCTCCATGTCTTCTTTTCGTGTGTTTGAAATAACCTACCTGCAGCATCACCGATAGATTTTCTACCAGGAAGATGCCGCAGATAATGGGTATCAATAATTCCTTACGAACTATAATAGCCAGAGATGCGATGATGCCACCCAGTGCCAGGCTGCCCGTGTCGCCCATAAATACCTGTGCAGGATATGCGTTATACCAGAGGAAGCCTACGCAGGCCCCTACAAACGCACCGATAAATATGGAGAGCTCACCCAGGTTGGGGATATGCATAATACCGAGGTAATTGGCAAAGATGTAGTTACCCGACACGTAAGCGAACACGCCGAGACAGATGCCTGCAATAGCTGATACACCTGTTGCCAGGCCATCTATGCCATCTGTAATATTGGCACCGTTCGATACTGCCGTGATGATGAATATCACAAAGAGCACATAGATAAGTGGCGTAACAGTCTTCACCGCCCCTTTACCAAATATTTCAGCAATTCCTTCATAGCTCATCTCGTGAGTCTTCAGGAACGGAATAGTAGTGGTGGCAGATTTAATACGCATGTAGCTATGCGTTCTGCCGTTCTCATCTTTTCTTGTTACGGGTCCGGAAACAACTTCTTCGGTCGGGTTGTAAATAGTAGCCTGGTTAGGTACTACTTCCCGGCTTACTACCACATGGTCGTTGTAGTACATGGTAAGGCCAACTATGATACCAAGGCCTATCTGACCGAGTACCTTAAACCTGCCTGCAAGACCTTCTTTATTCTTCCTGAATACTTTTATGTAGTCATCTATAAAACCAACCAGCCCAAGCCAGATGGTAGATACAATCATCAGTATGATATAAACATTCTCTACACGGGCAAAAATGAGTGTCGGTATCAGTATTCCGGAAATGATGATGAGGCCACCCATAGTTGGCGTGCCTTTCTTTTGGATTTCGCCCTCAAGGCCGAGATCGCGAACTGTTTCGCCTATCTGTTTCCTTTGCAGGTAGTTGATCATGCGCTTTCCCAGTACAGTTGTTATTACCAGCGAGAGAATAATCGCCATGGCAGCACGGAAGGTGATGTAGTAAAACACCCCCGCCCCGAACATGCCGAAGTTCTCACGCAGATATGTAAACAAATAGTACAGCATTTTCTCTCTTATCCTCTATTTTCCTAGTAATTCAAATGTTTCGAGTAAAATCTCTTTATCGTCAAAGGGTTGTCTTACACCTTTTATTTCCTGGTATGTTTCGTGGCCCTTGCCTGCTATCAGCAGTATGTCATCCGCCTGTGCCAGCGAGCAGGCTGTTTTAATTGCCTCTTTTCTGTCGGTTATACGCAGTGCTTTTCGTTTCTGCGCCATAGTCAGGCCGGCTTCCATCTCATTCAGTATAGCTTCGGGGTCTTCGTTGCGTGGATTGTCTGATGTAAGTATGGCTTTATCACTATGCTCGCAGGCAGCCTGTGCCATCACCGGGCGCTTGCTTGTGTCCCTGTCACCACCACAGCCTACTACAGTTATCAACTGCTGGCCCTTAGTGCGTAGCTGGTTGATGGTAGCCAGTACATTTATCAAAGCATCCGGTGTGTGTGCATAGTCAATAATGCCCAGTACTTTTTCGTTCTTAGACATATATGTCTCAAAGCGACCGGGAGCACCATGAAGGTTGCTCAAAACCGAAAGAACTTCCATCTCATCCTTGCCCAGCAGCGTTGCAATACCATACACAGTCAACAGGTTGTAAGCATTAAAAGTGCCTATCATCCTGAAATAAGCTTCGTGGCCATCTACAGTCATCACCAGGCCAGTGAGGTTGTTCTCCAGTATTTTACCTTTAATGCTCACGGGAGCTTTCAGGCTATAGGCGTGCTTTTCTGCTTTTGTGTTTTGCAGCATTACCATTCCACGCTTATCGTCTGCATTGGTGAGTGCAAAGGCGGTTTCCGGAAGCTCATCAAAGAAGCGCTTTTTCACTTTAATGTACTCATCAAAGGTTTTATGATAATCGAGGTGGTCGTGGGTAATGTTAGTGAATGCTCCACCTGCAAACTCTATTCCTTCTATTCTGCGCTGGTGCACTGCATGTGAGCTCACTTCCATGAACACATATTCGCAACCTGCATCTGCCATCTTCGCCAGCAGGGCTTGTACAGATATAGCATCCGGTGTAGTATGGGTTGATACCTCTACCTGGTCGTGAATATGATTCTTTACCGTGGAAATCAGTCCTGCCCTATGCCCAAGCCCTTCAAAAAGTTGATACAGGAGCGTAGCAACAGTCGTCTTGCCATTGGTTCCGGTTACGCCAACCACTTTTGTTCTTGTAGAAGGGAATTCATAGAACGCAGCGGCAAGTTTGCCTGCAGCTATGGCAGTATCTTTTACCTTAATGTAGCTAACACCTTCTTTTTGCTCTGCAGGCAGTTCTTCACAAACTATTACGTTCGCGCCTTGTTCGATTGCCTTAGCTATATACTCATGCCCATCCACTGCAGTACCCCTCACTGCTATAAAGGCAGCACCCGGAGCAGCCTTGCGACTGTCTATGCAAAGTGAAGCTACCTGCAGATTTGTCTCACCTACAGTTTGCAGCACCTGCACATTATTCAGTATGTCGCGAAGCATTTGCATTAGCTCAGTTGAAGTACAATTTTTTGTCCCTTATTTATTCTGCTGCCGGCAGGTATTGACTGCACTCTTACGCGGCCACGGCCCTTTACCCAAACTTTCACTCCTTGCTGCTCCAGCAGGTACACTGCATCTTTCAGCCCCATACCTGTTACGTCGGGCATCATGCCTGTGTATACGTGCTTGGCTTGAGCAGTAATTTTTTTGCTTGAATCAGTATAGAGCTGGGTAACAACATTATCAGATGGCAACTGTGGCATATCAAAGCCCATAGCTCTTAATAATGCCTGGTAGCTGCCTGAACTGGCCTTCTGTGCCACCAGCCTATTCTTAGAAACAGAAGCGATACTATCTATCGGTCCGTTCCAGGTACTGCCGCTGGTTACAAATATCCTGTCGGCTATCATCCTGAATACCGGCGCAGCAATGGTGCCGCCATAATAAGCCGAAGAACCTTTATTTGTCCTCACTACCACAGCAATAGTATACTTAGGATTGTTGGCAGGTACATATCCCACGAAAGACCCCTGGTATACACCGTCGGAATAGCTGATACCCTTGTCGGCTACCTGCGCTGTACCTGTTTTACCGGCCATGGTATAAAACGGAGAAGCAATCGTCTTACCTGTACCGGAAAGAACTACTTCTTCAGCGCAGGCACGCAGCTGGGCAATCGTCTCTTTATCAGCTATCTGCTCTTCAATTACAGTGGGCTCTATTGTCACTACATCTTTACCATACTCCCTGATAGCACTTACCAGGTATGGTTTCATCATCTTACCTCCATTAGCCACTGCATTATATACCATGCACGTGCGCAGGGGCGATACCAGCACTTCATAGCCTGTTGCCATCCAGGGAAGCGTTGTAGCGCTCCACGATCTGTCCTTCGGCGATTTCAGCTTCGGCTTCCTTTCACCGGGAACATCTATGCCGGTATATTCATGCAGGTGCAGCTTCTTCAGGTTGTTGATGAACCTGGAGGGGTTGCTATGATAATACCTGTCCGCAAGCTTGGCCATTGCCACATTTGATGAATGTGCAAAGGCATCCTTTATTGTTACGGTATAAGTGCCATGGTGAGAATCGTGCATGGTCCTCCTATAAAAAACCTTCGCTCCGCCTTCCGCATCCACCATATCCGTGATCTTTACATGCTTGTCTTTAAAGAGGGAATACAGGGTCATGAGCTTAAAGGTTGAGCCCGGCTCTGTAGGTTGCATTGCGTAGTTGAAGTCCTCAAAATAAGTGCCGTCACTTTGCAGGCCCAGGTTCACCAGCGCTTTTATCTTTCCGGTAGCCACTTCCATTACTATGCAGGTGCCATATTTACATTTGTATTGCTCCAGCGAATGCATGAGCGAGTACTCTGCCACTTCCTGTATATTAATATCTAGTGTAGTTACTATGTCTCGGCCATTTTGGGTTTCAACTTCCGAACCGTCCACCGGCACCCATACATTACCTACTGCCTTCTGCTCTACCCTGCTGCCGCATTCACCGCGCAGTATGCTGTCATATTTTCTTTCAAGGCCTACGGTCTGGCTGTTTTCTCTCCACAGGCCAATTGTACGGTAAGCCAGCATCTTGTACGGGTTTACTCTTTTTATTTTGGGATCTTCTATAAAGCCGCCGTAAGCCTTGCCTTTGTTAAAGATGGGGAAGCTGCGCACAGCCTGGTAATCATAATACTTTAGATTCTTGCGGAGCAATACGTACTTGCCTTTCTTTCGGTAAGCTTTGTCCAGCATCTTTCTGTACTCTTCTTTGCTCCTGTCTCTGAATAATGCAGAAAGACACTCAGCGAGTGTATCGGCATTTTGCTTGTAGAGCTTCTCCTTAATAACGGAGAAATCGATGTGTACATCAAACTCCGGAACTGTAGAGCAAAGCAGCTCGCCCTTCTCTGTATATATATTACCACGCTCAGCGGGAAGCAGCGTGGTGCGGGTATGCATTTCACGGGCAAGGCGGCGGAGCTCGGGACCTTCTTTTATCTGGATGGATGCGGCCTTTAAGATGATGGCTACTCCAAGCAGGCAAATGCAGGTAAAGGCTACGTAAACCCTGAATCGTATGTCTTTCTTAATGTTCAAGTACCAGGTAATCGGCTAGTTGGTCCGGACGCTATCTACCTCCACGGTATATGGCGGCAATGCTAATGGCTTCAGTCCCAGTCCTGCAGCAGAACGGATCACTTCCGATTCCATTCCCGCATGCATCAGCTGCGACTTAATGTCCATATATTTCCATCTTAATTCTTTCAGGTACTTGTTCTGAACGTTCAGCTCTCTCTGCATACTTACTGCACGCTGGCTGTTGTTGATGTAGAGCACGCACATTAGTGCGAGAAAAGCCAGGAAGGGAATATTGTTCACGATCCCTTTGTAGGACACTTTTTCCAGCAGTGCTTTCCAGTCGTTCCTGATGCGCTGCACTGGTTGTGTTTCTTCCGGTGTTATGTCTCCTCTCTCGTTCAATTCGTTACTTTTTCTGCCACTCGCAGTCGGGCGCTGCGCGCCCGGGGATTATTTTTTGTTTCTTCCTCTGTAGGTTCTATAGATTTTGCGTTTACCGCTTTTAACACCCATTTGGTCTCTTCTCTCCCAAAAGGGTCTCTCTTATCCTCTATCGTGTTGCCACGTTTTATAAACTGTTTTACTGTCCTGTCTTCCAGCGAGTGGAAGGTTATTATACTTAGCCTTCCGCCTGCCTTCAGGCTCTTTGTCGCCTCATCCAGGAACTCTTTCAGCGCGCCCATCTCATCGTTTACCTCTATTCTCAGTGCCTGGAACAATTGAGCCAGATAGCGGTTCGGATTACCTTTTATCACAGGTGCTATCAGCGCTTTCAGCGAGGCTATATCATTTAGCTGCATCTTGTTGCGGTTAGCTGCTATATGTTTCGCCAGTTGCCTGGAGTTTCTCACCTCGCCATACTGCTCAAATATTTGGTGCAGCTGCTGCTCACTGTAGGTCTTTATGACATCGGCAGCGCTTTTTTCCATCCTCTGATCCATCCTCATATCAAGGGGACCATCGAAGCGTATGGAAAAACCACGCTCTGCTGTATCAAACTGAAAAGAACTTACTCCCAGGTCGGCCAGTATGCCATCCACTTCATTATACCCGTGCAGCCTGAGAAACCTGCGCACATACCTGAAATTTTCCGTTACAGGTATCAATCTGTCATCATCGGGCTTATTTCGCCAGGCATCCGCATCATGATCAAAGGCTATCAGCTTGCCCTTAGGCCCCAAATGCTTCAGTATCTCCCGGCTGTGCCCTCCTCCTCCAAAAGTGGCGTCTACATACACGCCATCTTTTTTTATGTCCAGCCCTTAAACAGCTTCATGTAAAAGAACTGATGTGTGGTAAAAAGTGGGACCCTCCATTTACTAATCTTCAAACGGATTCATGAAATCTCCACCTGCCACTTCAGCCGCCAGGTCACTCATGTTACCGGACTGCTGATTCATGTACTTATAGTATGTATCTTTATCCCACAACTCTACTTTATCGCCCTGCGCGGCAAAAACAATGTCCTTATTCATTCCGGCATACTCCTGCAACGGTTTGGGCAGCAACAGGCGGCCTGCGCTGTCAACGTCTACGATGTTGGCCCCGTTCAGAAATAGTCTCTTGAATTCACGAACCTTCGGGTTGAAGTCGTTCAGCTTGCCGATCTTCTCAGCCAGCTTGGTCCAGGTGGCTAT
>CAMPKR010000041.1 GCA_946887345.1 uncultured Bacteroidota bacterium
CTGAGTAGATCACCTGGTAAGGCGGTGTACCCGTTAAGAAGTTCACAGTCAGCGGCGTCTGGTCACCATTACAGATAACATTGTCTCCACTCAGTGTTGAACTCGGCTTTGGACCTACGTTCACTGTAACCGATTTTGTAGAGGCACATCCGCCGGCCTGGCCCGTTACAGTTGCTGTATAAACATAGCTGCCGGGGTTAGGATTTATTACAATGCTTGTATTAGTAAGAGACGGAGTTCCGGCGCCCGCTGGCAGACCCGCTCCTGTTGATGGTGTAGCAGACCATGCATAAGTAAGTGCAGGATGCGCTCCTGTCACCAATATATCATCAACTGCCCAGTTAAAACCATAATAGCTATTAGCCGGGAAGCTGGCATACCAGCGGATTATCACACTAGCCTGGTTAATATAGCTGTTCAGGTTAATGGTAACGGAAGCAAAGTTGTTATTACAGCATACTGTAGTGCCTCCATAAGAACCTACAGTTGACCAGCTACTGCCGCCGTTGGTTGATACTTGTACAACACCCGGATAAGAAGAACTGCCATAGTATACTGAATGACGGAAGCTCAGGCTAAGACTGGTGTATCCAACAGTATTGAGTGTAGTCGTACGGGCATCCGAAGTACTGGTACTGCTCGTCGAATACGTGTTGGTGAACATGAATTTCGAAGTATTACTAAATGTAAGACCCGAATATACTCCGTCATAAAAACTACTACCGACAGTCTGGAAAAATGCATTACCATTGCTGCTATAGTTATTATTCATCACCATGCTATGAGTAGTGCCGTTGAAGTTCTCGTTAAATAGAGTATCGGGTAATGCCGGCGCAGTCACAGTCATGGTCTGTGTACTCGGGGGGGTACAAATCGCATAAATATTGTCAGGAGTAACTGTTGTGCTATCTACTGTTACTAATACGGGTAATGATGTATCAGTCAGGTTCGCGGTAACGCACTTAGCCCAGCAACGGAATTCCGTACTGCTGGTAATAGGCGCAGTAAGTGTTAAAGGTATCGTACTTTGGGTGCTTCCTATATTGGTCCATGGACCGTTACCTTCCGGCCTTCTCTGCCATTGATAGGCCATATTAGTCCCCGAGGTAGCACCTGTAAGATTCAGTGTGGGCGTACCCGAACATTTAAAATAACTAGCGGAGCTCACTGCCTGGCCGCCTACAGGCTGACCCGTACATGGCGCATCATACGACACGTAAACTTCATCTATTGCGCCCGGCTCACTACCTACACTGCCATCACACCTCCAGGTAAATATTACACGTATTGTAGTGCCCGCCAGGCTGTTTGACAATGGATAGGTTGCCGTTTGCCAGTTCGATTGCCCCCAATGCTGGTTACCCATCTGCTGAACACCTCCGCCTGTCGGGTAGCCACCCGAATTCACAGTTGTAGTGCTCGTGCCTATATAGGTATTCATCCAGTCATAATTTGGCTCCTGGTAGCCTTTCCATTTGTACCCGAAAACGATATTTGTCGCATTGGATGGTATCGCTATATCCTTATAAAAATGCGTTATCGTGCTGATAAAATTGGTATAGCTCCACGAAGAACCATTGTTGCTGATAAATGCACCATTCGAGCCTGCACTTTGCACAGCGCTGCCTGAATACCAGCTGTTGGTACCCCCGCTTACTCCGGTCCAGCCATTCCCGGTTAAACCGCCGGAGTTTTCAAAGCCCCCATCATCCGTAGGATCTATTCCATAGGTTTGAGCATTCACTTGTATACCACACAACATAGCGGCACACAGCAATAACGATTTTGTGAAACCGGCTGGCGTATGTTTTCTGCGACCTGGGAAAAGCTTTTCCAATTGTGTCAATTTTCTTTTCATACTGCTAATACGATATAAGAGTTATTTATTGCGGTTCATATCACAGGCGCAATTCATCATAGATTCGCACCCATAATTTAACTTAAGGCTAACAAATTATATTAAAAACAGGACTAAAGAAAAAAAAAGATGGGGAAAATAGAATAAATTCATAAAATCATGTCAGCTAGTAAATTACGCATACATACAAATCGAAAACTAACTAACCTCCTATTAACCGCCAATTAGTTGGGGGTTTCTTTTCAGAAATATTTACTGTTCTTTTTTAGCCTTTTTGCTATTCTTTTTACGAAGATGATAGGTATAGGACACATCTATTGCGGCTAAATCTTCAGGCTTTTTTTTACTAAACTCGTCGTTCACAAAAAATTCAATACCCACCTCATGCCGCTTCCTGTGTTTGTACTGGAAACCCGCCCCATACCTGGTCCTGTAAGCAGAAAACTGCTTGTTTTTGAGCTCGGTAAAATGATCGGCATATACATAGCACGATGCACGCTTATTCAGGTCATACTTTACAGCTAATCTATTTCTAAACACACGTTCCGTGGGGTTGCTCTGCAAATATTCAGCGTCAAAATAATCCTGGTCCTGCTGGTAACGCAGCCTGTAACTCAAACTGAAATCCCCTATATCATACTTCACACGCGTGTACAAAAAATAACGGTGAAAGTCCTGCGTGTAAGACGTGTTATACCTGTATTCCGCACCCACTGTCCAGTCTTTCATTACCTCGTAACCAACATTTAAAGAGAACATGCTGCGGAGAAATCGGGCAGCGTTGTCATAGGTGGTTAACCTGTAGCGTGCGGTAAGCTCTATTTTCTTAGTAGGCTTGTATGCCACTCCTGCATTCGCTCTCAGGCGCATGTCGGTAATACCCTGCGCCAGCAAAATATTTGCCGGTAAAATAAAGGAAACGAGCAGTATTAATATCCCTTTGCTGTTAATCATCGTCTATTACACCGGCCATTTTTGTTTCATTCTCCTTTGCAAAATAATAGCAATGGACCACGGCCACATCTTTCAGAAAGTCTATACGGATGATATCTATCCGGTGCACCGATAAGCCTGTGCGCCTGTTTATATCCTCCAGCATCTCCGTTCGGTGATCCGGGTGTATCAGGTCTATTCTCTCGTACACCATCTCTTTCACATTCTCATGAGTAAGATTGATAAACCTGTCCAGGATAAGGGTTAACCCAAGAATAAATGCATTACAGCATATCAGTATTAAATAGTTATCATCTACGGTGGCCAGTGCATTAATGATGCCTATCGCCACACACACAAAAAAGTAACCCATCTCCTTCACAGGCACCACCACTGTGCGGTACCTCATAATAGAAAATATCGCGAACAGGCCAAAAGCAAAACCTATCTTGATCTTGGTAGCACTCAGCAGGAAGCAGATAAGGAAGTTCAGCGAGTTAAAAAGAAAGAAGGTGAAAAGAAAATCTTTGTTCTTATGTCGCGGGTAGTATATCAGGCGCACCAGTATAAACACTGCCAGCATGTTGATGCCAAAGCGCATCAGCAGCTCCAGCAGGCTGAAGCCCATATCCTTACCATCAAGCAAGTTGTCCGTTAGTATCGTGTCCATATAAGTTTTGAATTTTATTGATCTTGCTCAGTATCATCTTAAAGGCGTTCTGCTTTATGTCCTTCTTTATCAGCGATATGCCAAGTATGTATTTACTTACGTTCCCGGGTTGTATCCTTTGCTTTTTAAGTTCTTTAATAATGGAACTATGTATGTTCGATTTATCCTGCTTCACCTCTATTATCACTACTTTGTCTACAGCCGCAGTCGTGCCGTTATAGCCAAAGTGCAACGAAAGGTCTATCGTAAACCGTTCTGTCAGGTTGTTACTCACAAGCGTTATCCGGTTAAACGAATTGTGCAGGCTCAGGTTCAGTTGCTCTACAACGTGCTTCTGGTACTTTTGTCTCACCACCTCATACTCTTGCGTAGTCAGGTTCTTTATGGGGTCGGCTAGCAGCTTGCGGTACTTGTCCGTACGATAACCCATATACTTCTTTTTTATCTCAAAAAAAGAAAGGTTGTTATCTATGTACTGCCTGCACCTCACTTTTATCCTGTTGTTCAGGCCATTATGATGGTCTTTGTAAAATTGAAAATCAGGCGTATCAAAGTACAGTGTGTTATACGAAAACACCCTCGTGCCATTTATATCCAGCACACGATAATCCCCCAGCACGTTTTGCAGCACACTCGCCAGCCGGCTTATGTGCAAAACATACTTTCTGTCTATCCTGTTCAGCAGCTTCACGCTATCCATCTCTTCAAGAGTGATAGCGGTAGCAGAATGAAGTATAGACTTTATTTCCGGGAGGTATTCGGTCACTATCATATGTTCACCTCAAAATCGGGTAAGATCACGTCCTGTTTTTTCTCTGTTATTTCAGCTGTTTGCATGTAGTAGAGCTGGTTATCCGGCGTCGGATTTGTAGTGAGTGTGTCACTCTCTGCAAATACCCACACTCTGTAAGAACCCTTCCTTAAAAAAGGAAATTCAAACGAACCGTCAAAGGAAGTCCTCACGTCATCAAAGGCTATGGAGTCATCCGCCGTAGCAATATACACACGCAAATCTCCAAGATACCCTTCAGAGAGAAGGGTTTTGCCTGCAGTAAAGTCGTACGCGTAAACCTTGCCTTTTATAGAGGCCAGGCCCCCGGGGCCTGGCTCTTTTTTACATGATAATAATATGGAACTGATTAATAAGGGTAATACTATCCTCAGTTTTGTCATAAGCTCTTTCATTACCTGACTAAGGTCAGGTCACCTTTAAACATTTTCTCACTTCTCGATCCTTGCGGATTCTCAAATTTCACTTTTATGTGGTACATATAAGTACCTACTTCACTTGGCTGGCCACGCAGGTTACCATCCCATCCTTGTTTCGGATCTTTGGTTTCAAATACTACTTCACCAAACCTGTTCACTATGCGGAAGTCCACACTCTTCACATCTACGCCCGGTATTATCCTGAAGATATCATTGGTGCCATCGCCATTCGGCGTAAAGGCATTAGGTATCATTATTGTCTCATCCACAGGTGGCGGCAGTTTTTCAAAATAGGCCACAAGGCTATCTTGCTCTGCATATTTAAATGCTACACCCGGTTGTACCTCCGACGGAGAGAACGTCGTGCTCGATAGCTCCTTCGTCCAGTTAGTAAACTTCCAGTCATATATAGGCTTAGCCTGCATTTCGTAGAAGTATTTTCTGTCCAGCATCATTTTATGCGGGTATGTTGATATCAGGTTTCCGTTCAGCGTAATGGTACCCTTTCCTCTCGGGTATACATCAAATACTACATACACTGAATCCGGATCAGGATAAGATTCAAATTTGGCAATTACAGTATCAATATCCTGGTAATTATACGTTACCGCAGGATTGATATTGTCAGGAGCAAATATGCTCGATGCCTGCCATTTACTCCAGTCAACAAACCTGTGTTTCACTAATATTGGCTGCGCAAGTAATGAGTATGCATAGGTCCTGTCAAGCTTAATGGTTGTAGGATATGCTGGTATCGTTACGCCGTTCAGTGTAATATTACCCGCTCCCGGGGGATCTACTATAAATGTTACATTGATAGAATCCGGATCAGGCACAAAGTCGAAATGCGCAATAACAGTATCCTTCTCGCTAAAAGTATACGAAATAGAATAGGTCGTATCATCAGGACTAAATGTACTTGTCGTGCGCTTCTTCTCCCAGTTCACAAGTTTCCAGCTGTTAATAGGAACAGCTTCCAGGTTATACGTAATGTTCTTATTTAGTGTCACTGTTGTCGGGTACGATGCAAATGGCACACCATCCAGTTTTATCTGCCCCGTCGTTGCTGGATCAACATCAAAGGTCACCTCTATCGAATCCGGGTTATAATAGATGAATACCGCTGTTATCGAGTCATCATCATTAAAGTCATAAGTCACAGGATTCGATTGGTTGTTCACCGTAAATGTATTACCCGGTGCTACCTTTTCCCAGTGGTCAAATATCCAGTTAGTTGTTGTAGAGAATGCTTCCAAAACATGGGTAGTGTCACTCATTACCAGCTTGCTACCCGGTAATGGTGTCAGGTTATTACCGTCCATTTCTATCTCGCCGATGTTAGCAGGATAAACATTCCATTTCAGGTTCCTCATTTGCAGGTCCAGGCAGGTATCTATCTTGCCTGTTATCACTGCACAGCGGCCGCTTATCTGGTTACGTGCATACAGCACATTTGCTTGCCAGGTAGCAAAGTTCGCACCCCAGCGGGTACATTGGCGCTGCATCTCAGGAGTTATCTGTGCATGTATCTGGTCAAAATGCGCCAGTATGTTTTCACACTTGAACGGCCCGTTCAGCATGTCAATCCATGTCTGCTTATACAGGTGCTCAAAGTCCGGATTCTGAAGCAGTCTCGTTAGCATGTCCGTATGCTTAATGTTGGAATTACCTTGAAACAAACTCAGCGGATCACACGGATCGTTCTGGTAAGTGGTGTTACCCACACCGGTATAGTTCTGGCCCAGGTCCAGGATATTGTCTTCATCCCAAAGAGCATAGCGCCACTTTTCACCTTGTCCGCCACGGCCCCTCCACCACATAGTGTTCCAGTTCAACCAGTCGGTATTCACCAGGTATTGGTTAAAGATGAAGTATTGTATAAAGCTTTCCATATTCAGGAAAGCCTTGGCATGCTCATAGTTCGCAGGTACAGCCATGCTGTTAGCCATTATGTAGTTATACAGGTTATTCCAGCCCGTATCGCTTCCATACTCTATGTTCAGGCCGCCCCAGTAGCGAAGCATATCTACCTTCTTTTCTGATTGGCCATAATAATACTCTGTATAGTCAGCATCTACTCTTTCCCTCGTTTCATACAATCCCCAGTATTGACCGTTTATATACACTATCGCTGATTCAAAACGACGGAAATCCATTTCCAGCGAATACTTTTCAGCAAGCGTATGAGCAAAGGCATCGCGCATATGTGCAGATACCGCCGGACCGCCATCAAAATTATCTGAACCCGCCGCCTTTATGATCACAACACCAAAAGTATCTCTTGGACTCGTTGTATACATTGGATAATCTATATCAGCATTCACGCCGGTTTCGTCTTTTACATGAAAGCGGAACCCTTTCTGTGGGTACCACCACGAGTCATTACCGTGCTTGCGCGTCTGTCCTTCCACTTCAAACTTGAAATTGTAGCTGGCATCAAAATACTCCATCGTAGTCAGCTGTTGTTGCTGGGTGCCGAAAAGCGTGTTAAAATTGCCTGTCAGCGAAAGGATATTTACTGTTGTCGTTTCGTTGATCAGGTAGGTATTGGTTTCCGTAAAGCTCGGCACTATAGAGGGATTAGAACTGAAGGCTTTAGCCTTTATTACTGTTGTGGCAGCTACATTTATCGGGCCGGCGTATACCGTAGACGCAGTTGTCGGCACTGTACCGTTGGTAGTATAATATATGGTTACATTCGGGTCAGGACTGGTGATCGTAATGTTTTGTGGTGTAGTATAGTTGCCTGGCTGAATATTGAAGATCGGCTTGGTAGCATAGCCTGTCTTGCCATTCGTATTGGTGGCATTCGGTGTAGGTGCGTCGAACAACGACCAGGTACCCGCTCCGTCTGTAGTGCGGCCGCGTGAGTGGCCTACGTAAGTGCGGAACAGCGATGTCGAGTCCAGTATATTTCCCGCGGGGTCGGCAAAGACAAATTTCTCGCCTCTCGTCTGCTTTAGTTTAAAAGAAGTGTGTATGTTACCCCCCGAGAACGTGTTCCTGTCACTGCAGAATACCATCCTGCGCGCGCCGGGATTAATTGTTACACCGGCCGGTATCTGGTATTTCTGAATATCGGCGGGATCATCGCTCAGCCAGTATCCCTGCAGGTTCACCGCAGTACCACCGGCATTATACAATTCTATCCAGTCTTCGTAGTCGCCGTAATTATCCGGATAGGAGTTCAGATTAGAACATGAATATTCATTGATGACAACCTGTGCCTTACTGAATGTACACGCAATTAATATGAATAAAAGCGTAAGAAGTTTCTTCATAAGAATTCTGTATTACCAAATAATGTCTAAAATATTAAATAAATCACAATCAAAAAAACGGGACATACAGGTAATGTCACTGTATTATCATGGTGGGATACAGTCAAATATAGACGTATTTTCCTTATAATTCGTTGGAAAAGTTGACAAAAATTTAATTTGAGAAATCCCTTACCTTTATAAATAATACATTCTTAACAACATGCGTTCATTTCGTACCTTTTTACTGGCTTTGGCCTGTATCACGGGCCTGTCTTCACGTGCCCAGCTTACCAGTACCAATCTGCCTATCGTTATTATCACTGCCGCAGTACCTCTCACCGATAACCAGGTTGATGGAAATATGAAAATTATTGACAATACATCTGGGACGAATACTCCCGGCGACTCCCCTGCTTTTAATGGTCTTGTGGGGCTAAAGTTGCGCGGATCATCAACAAATCCTAAAAAATCATATAGCATCGAAACCTGGGTAAACCTCTTAGAGGATCCCTTAAATGTTTCCCTCATGGGCATGCCCGCCGAGAACGATTGGGTCCTCCTGGCCGAGTATACTGACCGCTCCCTCCTTCGTGACCTCACCGGTTTCTATATCTACAACCAGATGGGCTACTACTCTGCCCGTATGCGCCTCTGCGAGGTGATAGTGAACGAGGGTACCGGCGACCAGTACAAAGGTGTTTACCTTTTCGGCGAAAAGATAAAAAGGGATGTCTCCCGCGTTGATATCGCCACCCTCCAGCCGGGCGATAACTCAGGCGAGGAAATTACCGGCGGCTACATCTTTACCATCGATGAAGCTGGTACCAATGCGAATACTTATTGGACCAGCCTTCACCAGCCTCCTTTCGCGAGCGGCTCACAAAACATTAAGTTCCTCTACGAAGAACCAAAATGGGATGAGATCACCGGTGTACAGAAGGCCTGGATACAAACCTATGTAAGGAAGTTTGAAGACTCACTCGCGTCTGCCAACTTCCAGGATACCGGCATTGGCTGGAGGGGCTTTGCCGCCATCAAATGGTTCCGCGATTTCTTTATCTACAACGAAGTGATGAAGGACGAAGACGCCTATCGCAAGAACATTTTCCTTTACAAAGACAAGTCAAAGAAACTCCGCATAGGCCCGCCTTGGAGCCACGAAAGGTCGCTTTATAATACTGCCGACTGCAATGCTTCCCAGGCCACCGGCTTTGCCTACAACTATGGCCAGACCTGCGGCTCCAGCACTTACCTCCCTCCTTTCTGGTGGCAGAGGCTGATGAACGATACTGCTTTCGTCACCGAACTGAAATGCCGCTACACGCAAATGAGAAACGATGTGCTCGATACACTCACGATCTTCAACTACATCGATTCAGTTGATAGCATGTTGAACGTAACACAGGGCGGAGGCACTCCACAGGGCCGCAACTTCACTGAATGGCAGATATTCGGTGTGCCTTTGACCAACGAGCCCGGCGGACCGCCTGCCAACTATCCTGAAGAGATCAGCAGGATAAAGACTTTCATCAAAGACAGGCTGGCCTGGCTCGACACTCAATGGTATACTCCCGGCTGTGTACTGGGCATAAAACAATTGCTGGGCGACGAGGAAAACAGCTACATCTCTCCAAACCCCGCCAGCGGCGAATTCAATACCCACATAATGCTCAGTAAACAAACCGCGGTAAGCGTTACTGTACACAATCTTCAGGGGGCGGTTGTATATAGTGGCAACTATAACCTCGGCGCTGGTGAACACAAGCTATGCCACGACATCAGCAAGCTTGCCCCATCTATGTACATCATCACCCTTCAGCAGGATGATCACACCCGAAACTTCAAACTCGTAAAGAACTAGATTCCAAATACAACTTTCGAAGAGGCCGCATTTAGCGGCCTTCTTTTTGACGATTCCCCTCCTGTTTTTAGGAGGGGTGCACGACGCAGTCGTGCGGGGAGGTAGAGCACAGCGACCTTGGCGCTCGCCCCCAAAAACAACCAACTCATCCACAATCCCCCAAAACATGTGGAAAACCTTGTTAATGCGACATTCATATGTCCCTACCCAATAGTAATTATCCTATTTTTGAACAACCAATTGTTTTCCTGATGAGAATTTTGTTTACGCTTGTGTGCTTCTTTGCATTTACTGCAGCCTTTGCAGAAAAGAAGACACCCATTGGCTCACTGCCTTTGAAGAACGGCGCTGTGGTGTTGGTACAGGAATACCTGAGCAAAGCCAAACTGCCACAGAAGGTGATGATCGTTTCTCCCTACGAAGAGGTCTACGCCTTTTGCAGCGGTGAGGTGACCAAGATCCTGCTGATAGACGACAAAGTTTCAGTCTTCATACGCAAAGGCGCTCATTATTTTGTTTACAACAATCTATATGCCGTTGCAGTAGACGAAGGTGACCGCATCTCCAAAGGCGACCTGATAGCCGGCCTGCGTTACAACCGTAAGTACAGCGAGTACCAGATGGAAATGCAGGTATGGTACGACAATGGCCGCAAAACCTGCCGCCTGCCAAATAACCAGGTGGTAGATATACTGAAGGGTGCCAAACCCGGCGCACCCCGTGTAGAAAAAGCTAAGAAACCTACCCGCCACATAGTTAAGAAAGGCAAGTCAGGCAGCAAAGCATATAGCAGCTCGCGCAAGCACTCCAAAAAAGCTGTCAGCCACGTAAGCAAGAACAGCAAAAAGGTAAAGGCTAAAGCCACCAAAAGCAAAAAGCCCGTAGCTAAAAAAGCCGCTCCTAAGAAAAAGAAGTAGTAGTTCCCCTACTGGAAATCTGCGGGCATAAGGCTGTATTCGGCATGTACTGTATCCATATACCCGTACACCTTCTTTTCCAGGTGCAGCGTATCGGGCTCCATATTGTAGCCCTTGTATATCACCATGAACCGGTATACGGTATCAGTAAGCAGCCACGATATGTCATCGGATACAGTTGACCCGTCCAGGTAGATATCCGTTAAAAATGAAGGGCGCTCTATCTTAATAAAAGAAGAGTCAAAGTCCGACAAATGGAATATTGATCTTAGCACTATTTGTCCGCGCGTTTTTACCAATACATTATTGTTGGCTTCCCCTTTCTTAATATTATCGCCGTAAGCGTTTTGCTTGCTACCGCGATACACTTCGTAAAAATAATCACTGAAAACGGTGTCTGCTGTAAAACTGAAATCAAAATTCCCGCCGGCGTCCGCATAGCAGGAATCTATCACATACGTATCACGGTGTTCATACCATACACCGTTTGTCTCCTTGATATAATAACTGACTTATGCCGCTTAAAAACCAGCTTTGCATTGGGCAGGCAGGTATCCAGTCCTGTATCCCATACGCGGCCCTGGAATGATGTAGTAGCGCTTACCGGCTGGGCATCCAGGTATATCTTTTCCTTGGGCCTATTACAGGCAGAAAAGACAATGAGAAATAACAAAGGGTAGATCGGTTTCATTTACAGGTTTTTGCTTAAGGTCGCAACAATGATACCAAATAAACGCAATTTCATTAACTCTAACAACACACAATAAAATGCTACTCCTTTCGGAGAAGGTCCGAACGACATTCAGGCGAGTGGAGGTGATCGTATGACCCTCTGCACGGTTAACTTGTATTACCGATCCCATTTCAAAAATTCCCACAATTCAAAAAATGCCGGTTCAGACAACCCCTTTGTGCAAAACTAAATTTGCATCACCCCTCCCTGCTTTCGTAACTTTGTAAGTACAGCCGCTGCAATGCAGCAAAATTTAC
>CAMPKR010000042.1 GCA_946887345.1 uncultured Bacteroidota bacterium
GGGCAGGCACAGGACCCAGCTCATCGGGCACCTTGCCCTTATCTACAGCTTTGCCCAGCAGCTTTTCAATTTTGGAGAATTTGAACTGATCCTTCTCTCCTACAAAGGTTATAGCGGTCCCCTTACTCGCTGCCCGGGCAGTACGGCCAATGCGGTGAACATAGTCTTCGCCGTCGTGGGGAATATCGAAGTTGAGAACGAGATTCACATCTTCTATATGTATACCGCGACTAAGAATATCGGTGGCTACAAGTATTTTTAATTTCTTGCTCTTAAAATCTATCAGCACCTGTTCGCGCTTGTCCTGCTCCAGGTCGGAATGGATCTCGTCTACAGAGAACTTCGCACGCTTCAGGGTTTCGGTGAGCTTCTTTACACTCAGCTTACTGCTGCAAAAGACGATCACACTTTCAAACTTACCATGCTGCAGTATATGTTTTACCAGTGGTATTTTCTGCGCATCAAATACCAGGTATGCTTGCTGCACTATCTGGTCCGGCGGCTTGGAAATAGCAATATTTATTTCCGCTGGATTCTTCAAGATCGTGTTTGCCAGCTTGCGGATGGCAGGTGGCATAGTAGCTGAGAACATCAGGTTCTGCCTGTCCTTCGGCATTTCATTGATGATCTTGACGATATCTTCATAAAAACCCATATCCAGCATCCGGTCGGCTTCATCCAGCACCAGGTAACGCAGGCCTTGCAGCTTTACATAACCCATGTTAAGGTGAGCAATCATCCTTCCCGGTGTGCAGATCACAATATCAGCACCTGTGCTAAGTGCTTTTTTTTCAGTAGCAAATACTTCTCCGCCACTGCCTCCATAAATAGCAATTGAACTGATATCTGTATAATAAGACAGGCCTTCCAGCACCTGGGATATTTGTACCGCCAGTTCCCTCGTTGGAACGATGATCATGGCGTTGATCGTATGATGATCGTGGGGATGCTCCAGCAGTTTTTGTATCAGTGGCAGTAAAAATGCTGCGGTCTTACCCGTACCTGTCTGCGCAGCGGCTATTATGTCGCGACCTTCCAATATAATGGGTATTACCTGTTCCTGCACCGGGGTCGCGTACTCATAGTTCATAGCATCTATGCCATCAAGCAACAGGTCGTCAAATCCGAAATCGTAAAAATGCTTTTTTTCCATTTATCGGGGGTAAAGATAGGCGAATGAAAATTAACTCCCGTTTATGCAAAAGGCCCCGGCTACAGCCAGGGCCTCTTACTATGGCAGAATTGCTTAGTTATTCTCAGTGTGCTTTTTAAAGTTATCCAGTATAGCCTGCCATCCGCCACGCTGTAGTTCTTCGGAGTTCTGCATTTCCATTTCAAACGTTTCTACCACTCTCGTGCCACTACCGTCAGGGGTGAATTGCACCTCCATGGTCCTGCCATCGCCAAGAGTAGAGGCTATTAGTTTGTTCTCCTCCACCTGGTCGTGAACGCCACCGAAGTCAAAGCTGAAGCTACCGTCTTTGGCCGCCATAGTTGCACTAAAGGCTCCACCGGGGCGCACATCATTTTCCGAACGCGGACAATGCCAGTCATCTGCAGCCGCATTCCATTGCATAATGTGCTTGGGTTCTGTCCAGTATTGCCATACTTTTTCTACCGGTGCATTTACTGTGGTTTCGATCGTGATTTTCTTGTTGTTTCCCATTGTATTGAAGTTTTTAAATTGTTATCAATTTTGATACTGCAAACATAGGGTGCATTCCGCAACCAAAGGGTGTCATACACCGACAAAAAAAGAGGTGATTTGCGACACAATCCAAAATGCACCGGGCTTTCATCTTCGGCGCAAAAAAAGGGCGGCTATTTTGCCGCCCCTTTTACCTTGCTTATGAAAATCAATGCTTTTTCGTTGGTAAAATACCCGCGAGGTATACTGCATTGTCGGCCTCCTCAATCATAGGCCAACTCTTATCATATGGCCAACCCTCCATGGGTAAGCTTCCCTGTATCACACCGCAAGGTTGGCAACAAAGCTTGAACCACAGTGTAGCACACTCTTTGCCATCACAGTAAGCCTTGATCACTATACTATCGCAGGAAGGTGGTTTAGCAAACGTTAATGTAATTGGCGAACTGGAAGCCGGTATAGTTGCGCTGTCCAGCAATACTCCATTCCGCCACCTTTTCCAGGAATAGCTTGGCGCACATCCTTCAGCACACTGATACAAGAGATTGAGCGTTGCCGGGCCATTCGTATTATGACTGCTGCCATTATTCAGAGCCTTTGTCTGCGATGTGTTATTCGGCTTAATAATAGTAATCTCCTTAGTCTGCCATTTTGATTTGTCGCAGCAGTCTTTCTTCATGTCCAGGTAGAAAGTACAGCTGTCACAGACAACATTTCCGCAATAAGCCAGGTACGTAACTTTATAAATACCCGGCATGCTGACATTGAACGTTTTGTTCACCGGAGCGTTATTTGTAGTCACGCTGTTATCAGGCTTAACGATCCTCACTTTTACCTGGCCGGCGCAACCCGTAGCGCAAAGGTAATTTCCGCTGAATGTATATGTGGTGCCGCCATTAATAGTGTACGTTTTACCACAAACTATAGCTGTTGTACCCAGTATCTGGTCAGGACCATTTACAACATTGCTGTTTGTTCCGCTAGCGGTTACCGACTTAGATTCCCATTTACCACCCTTACAGCATGGAGGAGGAACTTTGTAGCATATTACGGTATCACAGACCTGGCAATCCAGGTTTTTTATCCTCAACCGCAGACAGAGCTTGTTTATTTTCAGGCTACAGCAGGTTGGTATCAGGCCTTGTGGAAGACTTAGCTGCACAGGCACACTGTAGCTGTTGGCCGTAGCGGCAGTTCCCGGAATCCATGTCACTAATTCAGGACACTTATCCGGCTTTGACCCTACAGGCAGGTATTGCTTGCTATTACTATCCAGTACAAGGGTACCTACTGTCTGTGTAGTACTGTTTGGATAAATACAAGCTCTGCCAATTGCATGCATCTTACAATCCTGGCATTTTGAGTCATTAAAGCTATATTCTATATCAGCTATAGATACACTGAATTCCTGGAAAGAACTGATAGTGGAGAAGTCGATATAAGCAGCCTGAAGCTGGTAGCCGTTCTTACTTGAAAGACTGTCCAGGTTGAAAACTGCAGAATTCAGAATATTCGGACAGTTGTTGCAGGCCGGCGGAATCGGACATGATACTTGCACGCACATCACACAGGTCTTGCACACCACACCATTCACCATCAGGTAGTGAGTGACACAATAAGTACCTGATTGAGTAAATGTATATGATAGTGGATTCGTTCCGCTTATCGGAGCCTGAGAGATAAGCACAGTGTTAGACGCATCTGTAAGTACAGCACTATCCTGCACCTTGCAGCTATCGTACCCCGAAGGCGTCACAATACCAATGTCAAAGCTGTATGTCTTATTACATTCCAGGTTAAGCGGCGTGGTTGAGTTATCACATTTAGTGCTTTCTTTCAATTTCTTTTCGTCCGTATTTAAATAGCTGACATGAGGAAGTGTTCCAAAATCGACACTATCGCAGGTGCAGGAAGCACAACTCTTGCATTTCAATTCAAAATCCGAACTGTCCACACAGCCTGCGCTGGTTGTAATGATAAGCTTGATGACATGCGGGTTCCCGTCAGACATTTGAGACTGATCGCAGGGTTTAGCGAGAAAGTTGGTAGCGCCATTCTGCACAGTCACATTATCTATCAGGAACTGGTAATTCATGTACCCGGGAGGGCCATGTATAGTATCATCTTTTCCGAAGCACAGCGTATCGCAGCCACGTACAAATACGGCAAAATCTGGAAGCGGCGCTATGTTGGCGGTAGCCGATGCACTCGCCGTACAGTTATTTACATCTGCAACCACTACGGTATATAGTCCGGCCGTATACGTGGTAATCACACTCGTATTCTGGCCACTGCTCCAGCCATATGTAAATGGCGCGTTGCCTGTTGCCGTAGCCGTCAGCGTAATTGGCGTACCTGTACAAACAGGGCCAAACGTACTCGGCGTTACCGATACTGTCGGCCCATCAAAAACCTGAATAGTATCTTTTACGGTAGCCGAACAGAAAGGTGATGAAACTGATGTAATGGTTAATGCCACTTCATAAGTACCAGCAGCGCCCGGAGCAAATATTATATCCTGGTTGGTACCGTTCTGAGTGAAGGCATTAGTAATACCATTTATCTGCCAACTGAACGTAAACTGCGAGGGCGAAGCACTTGATGTAATCGTGTCTGAGCCAGGATTGCAAGTTGAATCAGGCGCAAATATCTGCACATTCGGCGGTGGGAACACAATCACATTGGTAGCAACACTTGTATTACAGCCATTAGGACCGGTAATAGTGGCAGTATAGAGACCCGAGCTATCAACAGAATACTGGAAGCCACCAAGACTATTTACAGACGCAGGAGACCAACTGACGGCGGTAGGATTTCCCGAACCTGACGGAGTAACTATGGCAATAGTTACAGAATCGCACTGTGGACTGTTTGAAGTGAGCGTATATGCCACAGGATCCTGAACAGTCAGCATTAATGTATCTGAAACGCTGCAACCGTAGATATCAGTAATAGTAAGGATCACCATTTTTGAACCCGAGTAAATATAGCTATGCTGCACGGTTGCGTTTTGTGCCGGCGCCGATGTATCGCCAAAATCCCAATTGTAGAAGGCTGCATCAGCTACAGTAAAGGGTGCATTATAGGTTACCGTAAAATTGACCGGAGCTCCTACACACGCCGGGTTGGGTGCAGCCACGATTGTGAAATCAGGTTTCTTTATTGTTATTTGCTTGGTTGCCGTACATGGATTTCCGTTCAGACTATATGTTAGAGTCACATTATACGTGCCACCGTTGGCATAAGTGTGAGAGGTTTGCGTATTGATATTACCATCTCCCCAGTTTACATTAGTAAATGTGAAGGTGTTGCCAACAGTGGCGGAAGAAAAGTCAAGCAGATCAACCCCGCAGCTATCCCTTACAAGACTGAAATCAACCACGCCACCTACTACGATATCAGTATCACCCAGGTTGCAGGAGAGGAATGGATGGAATATACCAGGAATACCGTAGGCATGGGTAAGGATATACGTTTGTGAACCTGGATCCCAGAATGGAAGAATATTCACTACGTTGCCATCTCCCCAATTGAGGAATATAGTGTCCGGATTTGTAAAGTTGCCGCAAGGCGGATTCGGGTTAATTACAAACTGTACAGAATCGCAGGATATATGGTTAAATGAAAGTCCGTAATGGCAGTTCAGCGGATTGTCCGGGCAGCTATTGGGAGGATTATTACCATTGCTACAATTTATCGTGAGAGTAGCACTCCGGGTACATGAAACCGGATTACCGTTGTAAGTGTAGCTAAATGTCACGCTGACAGTATAAGTTCCGTTCGTTGGTGAGCCAACAAAGCACGTGGCACTCGCACCGGTGCACAATGGCACGTTACCCGGACCGGTAAATGTGTAGTTAGTTACAGTATAACCAGAAGCCGTAGTAGTCGCCAGCGTAAACGAATTAGGGTTACTGCCGGAACACGTAACTGCAGTAGTGGTAGATAATGTTACCGTTGGTGCCGGCACTTCCACCAGTGTAAAGTACTTCTTATTCTGGCACCCATTACCGTCCGTGACTTCTACATAGTGTTGTCCCGGTGTACCAAAAGTTTGCGTATTAGTGCCTCCTGCGCCGTCCCAGGCATAGGAACCACCTCCGGTCGCTGTAATAATAGTGGAAGAACCAGTACAGAACAGAAGATTTCCCGAGATCGAAATGGCAGGCGCAGGCAGTATCGTCACATTGTAGGTGAGTGTTGCAAAAGTAGTATTGGTACAGCTGTTAGTTATTGTTGCCGTAACTGTAGCACTTGTAACTGAGGTTACCGTATACCAATCAACCGTTACAGAGGTTGTACCCTGCCCGGCAGTTACTGAACCGTTCGCTGCAGAACTAACACTCCATTGAACGGTGCAGTTAGGAGGCAAAGATGAAAGACTGAAGTTGTTCTGGCCATTGCTACACACACTGTCGCTACCTGTAATAGTGGGTGGTGGTATCGCAAATACGGAGTCCTCACCCGGCAGAGACGGACAATTGTTTTGTATTACGAAGGCTTGCACCACTCCTGTAGTGAGGTTACTCGGCCAGGTAACCTGTATCGAGTTCCCTGCGTTGACTACTACTGCCGTATTTGGCAGCACGTTCCAGGAGATCGTACCAGTGCCCGTGGCAGTGTAGGTATAAGTACATCCCGGCACAACCTGCGATGGACCGGTAACGGTAGGGGCAGGAGGCTGGGGATGAATGACTATTGTCGCGGTCGGGTTGTTGCAGTATCCCGGCGCCGTAGCACTGATAGTATAAGTCCCGGGGACTGTAAACGTACAATTGAATGTGCTACCCGATGAAGTACAACTCGCCGCTGGTGTAACAGTCCAGTTAGTCGTACCACTCGCTGTTGAAGTAAAGGTCACCGGTGAGTTAACGCAAGTATCCGTTGGTCCGCTTATAGTAAATGACGGCTGCACAGTGACTGTCAATGTACCTACCGCTTCACAATCAAGTACATCGTTCTTCATAGTGCAACTGATCACAAACGTGCCGGATGAAGGCCAGTTCACAGCTATCTGGCTGGGGTTTGCCGGGTTAGGAAAGTTAAAAGGCACAGCAGGAGTAATAGACCAATTATAGGTAGCTCCCCAAATGACCGGTGCGTTATAAAACTCAATACTTCCGGCACACACATTGGTATTGCCGTTTATGTTAAAGGTGCCTGAAGGCATGATTGGCACATAGAATGTTGAAGGGAAGGGGCAGCAATTCGTGCCTGAAGGTGTAAGAATAATGCTGCCCAGTGGTTCTGTTGTCCAGTTAAATGTCGCACAGTTACCTGCCGGTATCACGGTGTTACCTGCATTGGTACTCCATGTATAAGTACACCCACCGGGATTATTAGTGATGCAATATGTACCGGAGGAATTATCACATACCGGGCTTAGACATTCTACCGTAGGCCCTTCATTAGAATCCACTATGACGGTCAGCTGAGTAGTATCCCTGCAACATTCATGGGTACCGTTGTTGGTGGTAATTGAAGCAGAGGCGATCAATGTAACGGTGTAAGTGCCTGCATTATTATAGGTATGGTAAACGATCGGCGCAGTAGAAGTACTGGTATTTAACGGTCCCGAGGCTGTATCCCCGAAATCCCAGATGTAATCCGTTGCGTTCAGGGAATTATTGATGAAACCCACACTGGCACCTTTACAAACGTTCAATGGATTAGAATTACCTATGATTGCCTGGGGATGAGCGAGCACCTTGAAGCAGGTTCCATTTATATTATATGTGCCGGGTATATTAAATACTATCTCATATCGGCAGAAGTTGTTGTTACTATTGATAAAAGTAACGGTATAGCCAGGCTGGGATGTAAGACTACATCCACCTATAGTACCCTGGAATATAAGAATGGTATATACCGTTTCGGTGCACACCACCCTGCAGGCATTCTGGCCCTGCCCTATAATCGTGCAGCAGTTCACACACTCTACCCCTGGGAATCCCTGTGCATAACCATTATCATTACGCAGAAAGATGGCAGAAATTATAGCTAGTATAATAATAACTCTTTTCATGTCGTGCATTTTTTTGATAATGAATTAGTCGAGAAATTTAGTGTCTTTCGTGTCCGTGGTTTCCTTCGGCGTCCTCGTTACTGTATAGCAAACAACCACATCGCAGGTTTTACAGTTCTTATCCGTAAAACTGTATCTGATGCAAATAGTACTTACCATAGAACAGCAACTCAGATCGGCCAATGCCGGCAAGCCTATGTTTAAATTAATATCCAGATTGCCCTGGTTATTACACTGCCAGGCAATGACCTTTGACGGGAATGTCTGGCTGCTATTAATAGATGAGGCATTAATAGCAGTACCGCTGTTCCACGAAATGGTGTTGGTTCCCGAAAAATGATATACATTATTGGGCTGTTTATCGCACTCCCTGCAAGCCTCATTATTCACGCTGTCTGAAACAAACACTATTTCTGCTGTTACATTTTGTATGTTGGTCGGTGTAATAGAGAATGTCTGGTTGATCTGGGCCATATTGTTGCCAATATCTTTTATGGCCTGATTGCCGGGTTTTATCTGCATACTGTCCACACAGTAGTTACAGCTGCAGCAAGGCATTTGAATCGTATCTGCGCACGGTACATTTACTGTTTCTCCGGTTAGCGCGCAAGTGTAGGTGATCAGCACCCTGATGAACAGTGTTTTGTTACACATGTTCTCATCTACATTAAAGCTGAACTGGGTATTATTTACCGGTGGCAGGCTGTTACCCGGCACAAGGTTGCTTACGGCAACAGGAGGACCGGCGAAATTATTGGCCTTAAAATCTGTAATCGTAACGCTGCTTATCGTTAGGCCCGAAGTATTATTGATAGTTATGTGGCCCCAAACCTTTGTTTTATTACTGTCGGCACATTTGGCACTATCGAGCGAAACCGACAGGTCGGGGAAACATGAACCTGCTATGTTAAACATAACTATATTGCTGAATCCCGGTACGTTTGGCCTCGGCATATCGACCGGTCTCGACTGTCCATGAACTTTTACCGGCGCATCCGATTTAGGCTTAGCCGTATCAGAGGCGATGACGTTCATCTGTGCTTCATAAGTACTGGTCTGCTGGGTTTGAATATCGCTGAAATGCTCAATAACTCCATTCCAATTATTAGGCACAGTATCCTTCAGCACCAGCTTCCTCTTGCCATTCTTACTAACACTCCATAGTTTTATCTCATAGCGCACGTCTCGCCTGTCTGTTCCTTTATATTCTATACGCAGTTCGTCTTTTAATATCGTCGTAGTCGACTTATTGGTGGGGTACGTGATCACCGGATTTTTAATAGCAACTTTTTCTTCTTCCTTCTTCTTTTCATCCGCCTTCCTGCGCATGGCCTCTTTTATTTCATTTTGCTTCTTCTTCTTCCGCGTTTCTTTCCCGGTAAGGCCATCCTGCAATAATTTGGGGTCCAGGCTCATTTTCATGCCCAGCTGATATGACAGGTTATTATATGGACTGCGGACTGTACGATTTTCAGCTTTCCCGCCTACTAATTCATCATAACTATTATTTCCGCTTGCCGGCTGCCAAAGGCTATACCTGTTTTTGATAGCTGGTCCGAAACTTTGTGACGCTCCGAGCGACAGTTCTGTCTGGGAGCTGAGCTTATAGCCTAGTTCCAGTTCGGGCTTAAGTACCAGGCCACCTGTCCTCACTTCTTGCGAAGTAAACAGCGGAACTACTGTACCTGTACTACCGCCTGAAGCAGCTACATCATATAATACAGAGTATTCCTCACGACGAAAACTCATATAACCCACTTGCACACCCGGAGTTATCGAAAACTTTGAAGCCCTGACCGTCACTCGCGGACCCACAGTAATTTGAAGAGAGTTTGCGTCGCCAACATTCTTGCTGTAGTACGGACTTCCCGAACCTAAGAGCCCTTTATACAGCGCCCGCACGTAGCCGAGACTATTATCTGCACTAAAAGAATTATAAGTAGCAGAGAGGCCAAAGCCCAGCTCATACTTATACTTCCACACAGATCCGTTAGCTAAGCGCCTCGACAGTTCAAGGCTTCCAAGCCAACCATCTCCAAGGAAGGCTGATTCACGTAATGCAGCTTGAGGCTGTGAGAGACCAAACCTCGGAATTACCTGGATCGGAACGCTCTGCTCTGCAGTTTTTTTTGCACTGTCTGTTGAAACAACGTTCTGCGCATTTGCTGACACGCCTGCCACCGCCAGTAGTACCAGCAGAATTCTTCTTTTCTTCATGCGAAAAGTTTTTTACACCTCACGCAAATGTTTGTTGCGGAAAGTGCTTGTAAATAAAAATTCTCTTCTTGATCCCCGAACTGGCAATGGAGTGATAAGCCCGTAATGAAAGGAAAAAACCGTGCAAAAAATAAAGCCGTTCGAGATGCTGACTATAGCCTAAACATTGCCAAAAATGGATATGTAATTACACATCTTAAGCTAAAATTAATTGTAAGTTTCGTTAATGTCAATAAGGCAGCGCGAAAAAGTGAAAAAAATGTTAAAATGAATTCTTAACCGATTAACAATCAGCTAATTATATCACTCACCAGTAGCGCTTGCTTTTATTTTGCTTGTGCAGAACGACAGAACGCTTAATTCTATATATTCAAATATTATATTTGATTAATTGTAACTGGATTAGTTGCTTTTAGTTTTTATACAAAAGCTGTAATTCCTGGTTACTTTCCGATACAAAAACGGCCCTTGCACATTTTATGTGTTTAGAGCATAGATTCGTAAACTGCTAGGAACATACTATGTTACTTCCAGATGTTATTATCAATCTTAGCTTTTTTCGAATCAATTATGTTAACTAAATCAATGTGGATGCTTTCAGCCTTCTTTCTTTTTTTATTCGTGAATTGTAAGAATAGCAAAAACTGGATTTTTTTGAAGAAATCGAATCTAGAAGACAAATAGAATTTTACACCTTCAAAAACGACAATGCCCGCTATGACAATCCAAATTTCGTGGGAGAACTGCTTTACTAATAATACCGCAACTGGAACGATTGCTACAATAGTAAGCACATCGATTAGCCTAGCAATGTTTCTGGTATATGTATATCTCTGTGTGGCGAACTCCTCATATTCTTGTTTCACACTAGTAAATACTTGGCCAGCTTGACTGCCTTCTTCCAATTTCTGGTCAAGCATTGTTTTCAGCACTTCTTTATAACTCTTTATACCTCCTGTTTCTACTGACGAATCTTTTGCGTTTTTGTAGTGTATATTGCTAAATAGAATTAGTGAGTCGCTAATAACAATAACGTCTGCAGTTAGTTCCCGAATAGAATTAATATAGGATAGAACCTGTGAGCCGCTATATTTGAAACTTGTTTTTCTCTTCTTGATAAATTTTATGAACTCATCATAATCATTATCACCGTCTTCATTAAAAAACGGTTTTGCAAGTATATATAGCTGGGAAGGCAAAATCGTATCTGGAATTATTGTCTCCTGTTCGTTTGAAATAATTGCGTTGAGACTCCTATCTGATGTTAAATAAAACGAGTTGACATCGTAAAAGTTGTAATTGTTATTAGCTCTTCTCTTTCTTACAAGCAGCACGTTATAGGCATCTACTTCCGACGCCTTCTTTCCGTATCTAATACCCATTTCCCTTTTCTGACTAAAGAGGAATTGTGAATATTTTTTGAATAGTTTATCATCAATATTATTCGAGCTGTTTATTGTAGCGCCAAGCTCCTCTAGTATTAATCGATAATCATTGTAAATTTTTCTTTGATACTGCTCTGGAGTTTTAACTTCATTCCTTGCATATGCTTGAGCATAGTGCACAATGAAATCATCATCAAAAAGTTCAGCATGTGCCTCACTAAATGTCCCTAATATCGAGATGTTTTGTTGAATATTTGCGTTGCTCAGAAATTTTATAATCTGGTCTAGTTTATTA
>CAMPKR010000043.1 GCA_946887345.1 uncultured Bacteroidota bacterium
GTTAACTATTATATCCCGTCCCTTTAGAACACTGAAGCTGAACGGTGCCTCCAATCCGTTTATTTTCTTCTCTATATACCATTGGAATTTTTCCCGCTGATCTTCCGTAACAATGACGACCTCAAATATCCCATCACCGGGATCGGCAAGAGGGTTAAGTTCCAGGTTGGGCCCCAGGCATAGCATGTTCATTACTTCTAAGAGGAGGAATTTGCCATGGCGTTCCAGACCATCAATTACAAGGCTGCACTCCTGTGCTTCGTATTCTTTGACCACGTTCAGTAATACTCGTAATGCTATCCGGAGATTTTCTTCAGGAGTTTCTGCTTCTTCCACATCTTTCATTTTTTTCATCAAGGCCGGAAATATTCCAAAGCCTAAAGCTTCAATAAAGAAGGTATCCCCGGTGGCCGCATCCACTTTTCCTATATCAATGCTTTTGGTGCATTCTTTTGCCCACAAGTCAACAAATTCTCCGGTTTCTAAATCAAGGCCCAGCGACTTTCCAATGTTATTAGCGGTACCCATGGGAATAAGAGCGATCGGCTGCATTTTGTGCTGCAATGATTGTGTGAGAAGTGCTCCGCATATTTTTCTTATTGTTCCATCTCCTCCTGCTATTGCTACTATATCGATATCATCTTCCAGTTTTTTCCAGTCTTGGTTCTTTGTCTCGGTGTACCGGCATTTATATCCTTTTGACTCTAAAAGTTTTACCAACTTGTCTTTAGTGTGTTCTGCATCGCCGGCATCAGGATTATGAAACAGTTTAACGATCTTCATATAAATAGTTGCTTGTGATATAAGCTCTTATTAGCCGATAAAAAGCATACCAGCGTTAGTGGCATGAAGTATTTGTTAAGTAGGGTATGAGAATTCTTATTACGAACGATGACGGCATATACAGTCCCGGTATAGCGGCCCTGGCGCGGGTGGCGCAGAAATTCGGAGAGGTAAGAATCGTTGCTCCCGATGTAGAACAATCTTCCATGGGACATGCGGTTACACATTCCAGGCCATTATCGTACAGGAGATCACCTATTGTTTTTGACGGGATAGAGGCATACAGGGTGAACGGGACACCAGCCGATTGCGTAGCGCTTGGCACACATCTGTGGAGTAAGACAGACGTTGTGCTTTCAGGGATAAACATGGGTCCAAACCTGGGCAATAGCATGTGGCATTCGGGCACGCTTGCAGCTGCGAAGCAAGCGGTATTGTTAGGAATCAGGGGAATAGCGCTTAGTACACCGGTGGGTAAGACAGAACCGGATTTTGCCGACATAGCGGAATATGTGGAAAGAGCCCTGGCTCTGCTGCTCGCAGATACCAGCCTGGCATTATATAATGTGAATTTTCCGATAAGCCCTGTGGGTATGCGATGGACAAGACAATCGGTGCGACTATATGATGGCAGAATAGTACCGGGTATGGACCCGATGAACAGAAAGCACTACTGGTTTACCGTGGCACCGCTTGAACCGGCAGAGGAAGGCACTGACCGCTGGGCTGTGGAGAATAACCTTGTATCTATCACTCCGCTAAGGCTTGACCTGACCGCTGACCAGGAACTGGAGCGGCTGAAAAACGGAAAACCACTGGAGTAATATTTCCCGGGGAATATATGGGTAAGGCTAACAGGGAGACGTAAACCTACTTAGCCACCTCTATCAGTACCTTCTTATTCTTGATACGTTCATGTTTGATCTTGTGCAGGGCGTTAGTTGCTTTAGAGCGGCGCACTGCTACAAAAGAACAGAAGTCTTTTACATCTATCAGCCCGATATCTTCTTTTTTCAATTCTCCTTTCTGGGCGAGGAAGCCGACGATGTCTACTTTATTTACTTTGTCTTTCTTTCCTGCATCTATGTAAAGTGTGATCCAGTCAGGTTTTTTCGGTAGCTCGGATGTTTCCGGGAGAAATATCTCTTCAATGTTATCTTGATCTATGTATGGGGGCACACTTTCTTCAGGAGAAAGAATGAGTATGGCAGTTCCGCTGGCATCCATGCGTGCAGTACGACCATTGCGGTGGGTGAAGATGTCTTCAGTATGTGGCAGATGGTAATGAATAATGAAACGGATATAGGGTATATCAAGGCCACGTGAAGCGAGATCGGTAGTAACAAGTACGTTTACAGTGCCATTACGGAACTTGCTGAGCGCGCTTTCGCGGTCGCGCTGTTCCATGGCCCCATGGTAGAACTCGTTGATGATTCCCTTCTCGTGAAGAATGTTGCTTGTACGTTCTACAGCATCGCGGTGGTTGCAGAAGACGATAGTAAGTTTGTCACCTTTGGCACAGATAAGACGGAACAGTGTATCTGCCTTGTCTTTGTCAGGACTTACCAGGTATTGAAGTGTAAGCGCGTCTGAAACCGGTTCGCCAGACAGGAAGTTGAGCCTGTGCGCGTTGCTCATATCAAGGAAGCCGGGCATTTCTACTGCTTCTGTGGCAGAGGTAAGCAAACGTTTTTTCAGGTTGGGCAGGCAGCCGACGATGAAGCCTACTTCTTCGAGAAAACCTAGTTCCAGGGATTTGTCAAATTCGTCCAGGACAAGGGTATGAACCGTTTCCACCGTAACACTTTCGCGGCGGATATGATCACAAAGACGGCCGGGTGTAGCAACTATCAGCGCAGGAGGATGGAGGAGGCTGTTCTCTTCTATTTCCCTTTTATGGCCACCATAGCAGGCTGTGATCTTCAGGCCTGTAGCCATGCCGCGAAAAACCTGTTCTATCTGCAGAGCCAGTTCGCGGGAAGGTACAACGATGATGGCCTGGGTAGTGGAAGTATTGGAATAATCCAGCGATTCGAGGACAGGCAGTAAATAGGCAAGGGTTTTGCCCGAGCCTGTTGCAGAAAGCAGGATAACATCATCGTGCTTTTTGTTGGCTTCTATGGAGGCCTGCTGCATCTCGTTGAGTGCTTCAATCTGCAGATTGGCCAGTATTTGATCGATGGAATATGACATGAGGCTGCAAAGGTAGGGTTTGCACAGTGGATTTGGGAGAATTACTGCATGGGCTATATCCATATTGAATGAGACAGAGTTTAGAAGCAGATATAGTTACAGTGCTGTCTGCGGCTCAGCAGGTAGCCTGGAATGATTGAATATAATTATATTTAATAGGCGTGTTGGAGCAAGTGCGTCTATACCTCACTATCCGGGAGGACTATTGAGATAATTGCTGAAGTGAAATTTGCCGTTGTCCTAGTGTTGACCAATGCACAATATGCTTAGTTTTACGGTCTTATGAAGTTTAATACAAGAAACCTGGTTGTGATATTGCTTTCAATTCCGTTGTGCTCCTACACCGGCTATAAGAAATGTGCACCATGCGCAAAATCGGACCTGAAAGGGAGGATAAAGAAGCTGACAGAAATAGAACAGGTAGGAACAGATGAAACTGAAAAGCAGATTTATCTGTACAATGCACAGGGAGAATTGGTGGAAGCACGCGATAGTGTATGGAAGGAATATGAGGAAGGCAGTCCTAAAGAACTGGTGTATACATCGGTCGTGAAATATTTGCATGAAGGTGGGAGACTGGTGAAAGAAGAGAGCGGAAACATAAGTGAAACATGGGGGCGCGGCAAGAAGATAACAGCATACAGTTATGATGAGAAAGGCAGAGTAATTTCAGAATTAGAGTATGAACCGTTGTCGCCGAAATCTGACCAATTTTTACGGGAGTATAGTTACAACGACAAGAATCGACAAGCGATAAGAAAGCGATTTAATAAAGCGCATGACAAAGAAGCCGCGGAGGATATATACCGACGATGCATGGATGTATATGATGGTGAAGGTAGGGTAATTGAGACATGGAGATATTTGCCAGATAGCAGCAGTTATAAATTGTATCAGTTGCTACGATACGACCAGGCAGGTAATATGGTTGAATCAAAAAGTCGGGACAACGAAGGCCTCGAGCGCAGCAGGGCTTTTCAGTTCAATACTGAAGGCCAGTTAATTGCTGCGACTTATGAATTGCCTTCCGGGTTGAAAAGGACTATCAGCTACACCTATTCTGAACCCGACGGAAAAGGGAATTACCTTAAAATTGTTTCTTCAGGGGACATTGTTACCAGCAGGGAGATAGAATATTATGAATAAGTGGCCTGAATTGTAACATTTCGGTCGACCTGCCGATATACTATGAGGCGGAATGTGGGTAGCATATATTATTTTTGCCTGCTGCTGCGTTCTTTTAATAAGCTATCAGCACATCATATAACCAATACAATTTATTTGAATGAAGAAATTTTCGATCATAGCAGCTTCTGTGGCCCTGGCAGTAGCATTCTCGGCCTGCAACGGTGGCGACAAGAAAAAAACAGAAACCGCTAACAAGGTGGAACATACTGCCGGTACAGGAACAAGCACCGGGCGGATAGCCTATGTGAATATTGATACACTGGAAGCGAACTATACTTACCTGAAGCAAAAGAAGGATGAATTCACCAAGCGCCAGGCGGGTATGGAGGCAGAACTGGAGCGGTCTATGATGCAACTGCAAAAAGATGCGGCCGAGTTCAGCAAAAAAGCGCAGGCAGGAACGCTGACCCAAAGCGAAGGCGAAGCAGGACAGAAAAGGCTGCTGCAAATGCAGGAGACGCTGGAAAAGCGCAAGAACGCCCTTACTGAAACCCTGATCAAAGAACAGGAAGCCTTTAATAAAGACCTGCACGACAGGCTGGATGCCTTCCTGAAGGAATACAATGCAGATAAGCGCTACGACTACATCCTTTCCTACAGCGAAGGTGGCGCGATACTTTACAAAGACGAAAGCCTGGATATTACAGCAGACGTGATAGACGGCATGAATAACAGCCAGGGCAAGACTGCCGATACAAGCAAGAAAAAATAGTGCGCCTGTGAAGCGTGCTATTTTCTTTTTTCTACTATTAATACCCGTCCTCAGCTTCGGGCAGAAGCTGGATGGCTGCTGGGGGCTGAAATTTTACGCCGGGCAGGCCCACGTGAAGAGCGAGATCAGGAGCAAAACAGGTAGAGATCCTGAAACAAAATCGAACGAGCACCTGCTTTATTATAAGGACTGTGAATTTGCGGGCCGTGATGCGCAGGAAGTACTCCTGCTTTTCTTTAATGACAGCCTGTATGGTATGGAGGTAGTTTTTGTACCCGGTAAAGAGCCCGATATATTGAACCTTTACAACAATATCAGAGATGAATTGGTTGGTAAGTACTGGTTTCCGCAGATAGTGGTAGAGCGCTATAAGTACCCGTTTGAGAAGGGTGATAAATACTACCTGACAGCGATACAGGGCGGTTATGCAACCATAGGAAGCATCTGGTACTTTCCACGCCAGGGCAAAGAAAATGTAGCTGGTGAAATAATGCTGAATGTAAAAGATACTTTGCGGATAAAACTAACCTACAGAGACGGCCTGCTATCGAAACGCATATTGGAAATGATAGAGAAGGAAAAAGAAAGCGACTACTGAACGGGGAGATCACAATAAAATCCACAAGTAGAGAAATAATTACTATTTTTCTTGAAAATCACGCACTTGGAAAATAAATCACATTTTCATCGCTCGCTGAGCCTGCTGGATGGAGCCCTGTTGGTGATAGGCTCCATGATAGGCTCGGGTATCTTTATAGTAAGTGCCGACATTGCCCGTAGGGTGGGCAGTCCCGGGTGGCTGATAGCTGCCTGGGTAATTACAGGTTTTATAACGCTTACGGCAGCGTTGAGTTATGGAGAGCTAAGTGGCATGTACCCCAAGGCTGGCGGCCAATATGTGTACTTGCGCGAAGCCTTCGGCAAATTATTTGGATTCCTCTACGGTTGGGCTTTCCTGGCTGTGATACAGACAGGTACCATTGCGGCGGTAGGCGTAGCATTTGGCAAATTCCTGGGCTACCTGGTGCCTTCCCTGGGCGAAGAAAATGTACTTCTCGGGCCAATAAGCGTTACTGAGAATTTTCAATTCAGCATACATGCGGCACAATTGGTGGGTATTGGCATTATAGTATTGCTTACTGCGATCAATACCTCCGGCGTGAAGAGTGGTAAATGGATACAGTTCATTTTCACCTTTGCCAAAATGGCTGCTATGGCAGCTCTGATCATGTTTGGTTTTATGGCCTTTTCCGACAGTACCGTATGGCAGGGCAATTGGAACGGAGCATGGCTTGCGCAGGACATAAGCTTTGACAGTGCATCGGGCGCTATCAACAAGATCGGCCTGGACACAGGCGCACTTATTTCGGCGCTTTGTGTGGCTATGGTAGGTACTATCTTTTCCAGCGATGCCTGGAACAATGTGACTTTTATTGCAGGTGAAATAAAGAAGCCTGAGCGCAATATTGGTTTGAGCCTCTTTATAGGTACGCTGGTAGTTACCTGCCTGTATGTGGCTATGAACCTGATGTACCTGAACGTGCTTAGTATCACTGAGATAGCAAATGCAGAGAAAGACAGGGTAGCGCTGGCCGCAGCACTTAAAATATTCGGTGGCTTCGGAACCACTTTTATCGCTGTAATGATCATGGTTTCAACCTTTGGTTGCAACAATGGCCTCATTCTGTCCGGTGCCCGTGTATATTATACCATGGCTAACGACAAACTCTTCTTCCGCAGGGCAGGTACCCTGAATAAGAACGGCGTACCGGCCTTGGCGCTTTGGGTACAATGTGTATGGGCCTGCGTGCTTTGCCTTAGCGGGCGCTATGGTGACCTGCTTGATTATATTGTGTTCACAGCATTGCTGTTTTATATTCTCACTATCGCCGGTGTGTTTAAACTGCGTCGCACCCAGCCGAATATCCCCCGCCCGTACAAGGCATTTGGTTACCCGATTATTCCTGCGTTGTATATACTTATGGCCTCGTTCATATGCCTGGTGCTGCTTTATGCGAAGCCAGTCTATACATGGCCGGGGTTGGTAATCGTCATTATTGGCATACCGGTGTACTATTATTTTCAAAAGAAAGAGTCTGCGGCAAGCAATGAATAAAGAGCAAATAGAAAAAATATTTGAAGGACTGAAGCATTTACGTGTGCTGGTGATAGGCGATGTGATGCTGGACAACTACTGGTGGGGCCATGTGGAAAGAATTTCTCCCGAAGCGCCCGTACCTGTAGTAGCCCTGGACAAGCGCGATAGCCGCCTGGGCGGTGCAGCAAATGTGGCACTCAACTGCGTGCGGCTGGGTGCCAAAGTAAGCCTTGCCAGCGTGACAGGAAATGATGCAGAAGGCGAGCAACTGGTGAAGATGGCCAACAGCGAGGGCGTAGATACCGGCCTGGTATTAAAAAGCAAGTTGCGCCCAACTACCACTAAAACCAGGGTGATGAGCCGCAATCAGCAGATGCTGAGGCTGGATGCAGAGACTACAGAAGACCTAAGTGCGGCGGACGAACATCCTTTTATCGACACAGTGCTCCGCCATATACAAATAGAGAAGCCTGACGTGGTGATACTGGAAGACTACAATAAAGGCGTGCTGAAAGAGAATGTGATACAGCGGGTACTGGCGCATTGTAAAGAATTAGGCTGTATAACTGCCGTTGATCCTAAGAAGAAGAATTTCCTTTGTTACAAGGGAGTAACAATATTTAAGCCCAACCTGAAAGAGGTACGGGAGGGTCTCTACCTGCCGGTTGAGAATGCAACTGAAGCGGAGCTAGGTGAAGTGCACCAAAAATTACGAGGCGCACTGGGCCACAGCATCACCTTTATTACTCTTTCGGAGAAGGGAGTTTACTATAATGATGGCAAAGCCGGGGTGGTTCCATCGCACCTTCGGAACATATCAGATGTATCGGGCGCCGGGGACACCGTTATTGCAGCAGCCTCGCTTATTTATGCCGTTAGCAAGGATGCAGGTATTATGGCTGCCATTTCCAATATAGCCGGCGGGCTGGTTTGCGAAGAGGTAGGAGTAGTGCCTGTTGATGCAGCGCATTTGAAAAGGGAAAGTATTGAGTTACTGACAAAATAAAAGAGCTGCCTTATGGCAGCTCTTTCTATATCAAGCTTACTAAGTTCTAATTTTTAGCTACTCTCTGCATCGGCATTTCATCAGCCTTCACATAGTACATTCCCGGAGGCAGAGCAGAGATATTGATCTTTACATTGTTGGAATGACAATTTTGCTCGTATACTTTCTGACCCAGGATATTTGCGATCACCACCTTTCTCATTGGTTCTACGCTTACAAGGTTCAATTCAGCCACGGCCGGGTTAGGGTATATCTGCAAAAGCGGCTGGATATTAATTTCAGCGACACCTTTGGAAGATTGCGCAGATGCCTGGAAAGCTGTGAAAACAGACAGGCAGGCGAAGAGTATACCTTTCCTCATAGCTGATCGTTTTAGATAGTCATTATAAATATAGGGAATATAAATAAAGTTAGCAAAAAAAATAATTTGAAGGGCTTGTTTACGGCTCTTTTACTCATTATTCCACACTTCCAGCTCGTTTTTCAGCCACAATTCCCGGGCATGATCGCGAAATGGCTTCGGTCCTTTGGTAAAAGCATCGTCAGGTTTGTATTCTCCTCCAAAGATCTCGTGTTCTGATACCTGTACCTTATTAGTGCCCCTTACTGCATACTTCTGCCTGCCCTCATACATCACGATCTTCATATCGCAGGGGCTAACATCACCATGGCAGGCGGTTTTATACATCGTCCAGATCTCTGCTATGCCGTCTTTGTCCAGGTCGGTGATGTGAAAAGTGTTCTTGATAAAATGCACCTGGACGTCCAGCGGGCAGTCGCGGATATGATCGGCAATTTTCCAGTCGGGCACGCACTTCCCGGCTTTCACTACATAGTGGTAGGCAAAAAGATCAGCACTTTGCCCCTCGCCTGTCATAGACTTTTTGCTGTCATATTCACCTGTTTCGGTAGTGATAACGATATTGTCACCTTGCTTGTCAGTCCAGCGGGCGGCATTTTTAATCCGTCCTTCATAATGTATATCTCTAGGCAGGGTTTTGGAATCGAGTGCGGCGATGTTCAGTTTTGCCGGGGCTTTGGTGGTTTTCGTCTTTGAGGTCTTCTTTTTAGTTGTTGTCTTTTTCTTTTGCGCATCAGCTGTAAAGCACAAAAAAAGTGCTGCAATAAATAGTAACTTATTCATTGTTGACCATTGATACAGTAAGATACGAAAGAAGGACCTAAATAGAGCTCAGCCGCTTTATATCGTTATTCTTCAGATAGTTCTGGAAACTCTCCAATTGGGCACCTTTTAGTACACGAGGGAATTTATTCATGCCGCCTTCTTTGCCAATAGAGCGGAGGTAGTCGTAGAAGATTTTGGAGGGTAATACCTCTACAAATACTTCTTTAAGCGCAGAGGTGCGCTCAACGGCGTAGTCGTCATTTATTTCGCAAAGAGTCTCGTCCATTACCTGTTTTATACGCGCTGCATCTGCAGATGCATCATCGCATCCTATATACCAGCGGTGGGCGAAGAGATTATCATATTTAAAACCTGCCACTGCAAACTCACGCACGGTAATTCCTAGTTTCTGCGAGGCTACTTCTACGGCCCGGTTCATATTGTCTACAGACATATGTTCACCGCAAAGGCTCAGGAACTGCTTGGTTCGGCCAACTATGATGATCTCGTGTTCTGCGGCATCGGTAAAGCGTACCACATCGCCTATTATGTACCGCCACGCACCCGAGCAGGTGCTGATCATTACAGCATAGTCTGTTTCCTCATCTACTTCTCCTATAGTATAGGTTGCCGGATTCGGCTTTGGGTTGCCATCTTCGTCGAAGTTGTCGGAATTGAAAGGAACAAATTCAAAGAACACACCCACATTTAGCACCAGTTTGATGCCTTCTGCATTGGGCCTCGTGGTAAAACCAAAAGAACCCTCAGAGGCCATATAGGTCTCTATAAAGGTAATGGGTTTGCCGAGCAGCCTTTTAAAGCTATCGCGATAAGGTTCGAATGCTACACCGCCGTGTATATAAACGCTCAGGTTTGGCCATATCTCATGTATGTGCTTCACCTTATGGTATTTAATAACTTCTTCAAGAACGATCTGAACCCATGCAGGTACCCCGCAAACCGTCGCCACATCCCATTGCGGAGCTTTGCGGACGATGAGCTTGATACGGTCTTCCCAGTTCTGGCGTTTGGAAATTTTTTGCCCGGGCTTATAAAAGAGCGAAGACATCCAGCGGGGCATGTTCCTGGCACTGATGCCGCTCATATCACCTTCGTAATAATCGCCTTTCTCAAAAAGGCTGGTTGTGCCACCGAGCAGCAGAATTCCCTTCTCAAAGGATTTGGAGGGTATATCGAACTCGGTCATGCTGTACAGCTGCTTGAAGCCGACTTTTTTTATCGACCTGATCATATCCTGTGTAACCGGGATATGCTTGCTGGCAGATTCAGAGGTGCCTGAGCTAAGGGCAAAATACTTAACCTTGCCCGGCCAGCTCACGTTCTCTTCCCCTTTCTGGGCACGGTGCCACCATTGGGCGTGCATTTCGTTGTAGGTGAAAGCGGGAACCGTTTTGCGGAAGGCCGTCATAAAGTCGACCTCCTGGCTGAGGATGCGGCCAAAGTCATAGTGTTTGCCGAATTTGGTGTATTGTCCCCGTTCCAGCAGCTGGCGGAGCGTATGCCTTTGGTAGGTCTGTGGGCTGGCCACAGGCAGCTTGAACTGTTTTCTTAATCGTAGTGAGCGTGATATCAGATTGCCAAGCAATGCCATTCGGTGTCCTTCTATTGATCGTTCGTTATTCCGTGCAAAGTGCAAACGTAGGCAAAATTAAGTATTCAGGGTAGCATTGAGCGTGTCGTATTCGATTTTACGATAATGAGACGCAGGCGGAGAATGCTTAGTTTCGCGCTGATGTCAGACCATCGGTACTATATTATTTACAAGCCGTGTAATATGCTCTCCCAGTTTATTGGCACTGAGAGCACCAGCCTTGCCGACCTGGACTTCGATTTCCCTGAAGGCATACATGCAATTGGCAGGCTGGATGATCTTTCTGAAGGGCTGCTGATACTCACTACTAATAAGAAAGTGACAAGGCTTCTTTTCCAGGGACCTGTGCCGCATAGGCGCAACTACCTGGTGAGAGTAAAGAATAAGGTGAGCCCGGAGCGGCTTGAAAAGCTTCGAACCGGTATTCCTATAATAATAAAGGATGGGGTAGAATACACTACAGGTGCCTGCGATGTAAACATAGTAGAAAAGCCACAGAACCTGCCGCCGGGCAGGTACGATGACTTAGATCACCTGCCCCATACATGGCTGCAGCTATCTCTTACAGAAGGCAAATACCACCAGGTCAGGAAGATGGTGGCCGCCGTGCACCACAAATGCCAGAGGCTTATCCGCACTTCTATAGAAGACCTTGAGCTTGGAGATCTCAAACCCGGGGAAGTAAAGGAAATAGAGGAGGAGGCTTTTTTTAGCTTGCTGAAAATATCTCCGGCGCAATAAATTCCAGTTGCTGTTGTAACATAAATCGTTTTAATGCGATATATTTATAGTC
>CAMPKR010000044.1 GCA_946887345.1 uncultured Bacteroidota bacterium
ATCCCTCTGGTGTTTGAAGAAGTTAGGCTTGAATGCGGGTTTAGATGTGATGTGTTAGTTGAAAATAAAGTAATAATAGAAGTGAAGGCTGTAGATGCCTTAAATGATATACATCTTGCACAAGTGTTAATCTACTTAAGGTTGACCAATGTCAAATTAGGCTTATTGATGAATTTCAATGTGCTAAAAATGAAGGATGGTATCAGACGAGTGGTAAATAATTTATAACGCAAAGGACGCAAAGTCCGCGCAAAGGAATCGCAAAGATTTGTTTATGTCTGTGGTTCAGAATTTTAAAGTCACAATTGACAACATAACGATAGAAGTTCCCGCAGGAACCTCTATCCTGAATGCTGCGCGCATGATAGGCGGTGAAGTTACTCCGCCTGCTATGTGCTATTACAGCAAGCTGAAAGAAAGCGGCGGAAAATGCCGCACCTGCCTGGTAGAGGTAAGCAAGGGTTCCGAAAAAGATCCCCGTCCTATGCCGAAGCTGGTGGCGAGCTGCCGTACGGCCGTGATGGATGGCATGGAAGTGAAGAACATCACTTCCGAAAAAGTGATTGATGCCCGTAAAGGTGTAGTGGAAATGCTGCTCATCAATCACCCGCTGGATTGCCCGATATGCGACCAGGCCGGCGAGTGCGATCTGCAAGACCTGAGCTACGAACATGGTAGTGAAGGAACGCGCTACGAATTCGACCGCCGCACATTTGAGAAGGAAGATATTGGTCCTTATATATCGCTGCACATGACGCGTTGCATACTATGCTACCGTTGTGTGTTCACGGCCAATGAACTGACCAACAAACGTGAACACGGCGTATTGGAGCGCGGAGACCACTCCGAGATCAGTACCCTGCTGGGCAAGGCGCTGGACAATGAATTTATCGGTAATGTAATAGATGTGTGCCCCGTGGGTGCATTGACAGACAAAACTTTCCGCTTTAAGAACAGGGTATGGTTTACCAAACCTGTGGACGTACATCGCGACTGTCCCACATGTAGTGGTAAAGCCCGTGCATGGATGAGGGGAGATGAAGTATACCGTGTTACGGCCCGTAAAGACAAATGGGGTGAGGTAGAAGATTGGATCTGCAACACCTGCCGCTTTGATAAGAAAGACACGAAGGACTGGGTAGTGGAAGGTCCGGCCAAAATAGACAGGCGCAGCGTGATATCGCAGGGCCACTATGTAGATACCAAAACAACAAAAGTGCTGATAGATAAGGTAATAGGCAAGCAGCCGAGACTTACTTTGGATATACATAGTATAAGTGATGTAAATAAACCTGAAGTGGAGCTCTCGAAAATAGACGGCCCGGCACATTCAGACGATTTCGGCCCGGACAAGAAAGGATAAGAGACTGATAGATAGCGATTTATTTAAAAGAGTACTATTTTTTTAACTAACTAATTACTTTTGCGCGCTATGGCGTTATTGCTGCAGGTAGATGTTGCATTTATAATAGAGAAACTGGTTCTCATTACCGTGATCCTGATGGCATCACTGGGTATAGCCATGTATGCAACATGGGCAGAACGCAAGGTGGCTGCAGTGATGCAGGATCGCCGCGGTCCGAACCGTGCCGGTCCTTTTGGTCTGCTGCAACCCTTAGCCGACGGTTTAAAACTATTCTTCAAAGAAGAGATAATACCTGACAGTTCTACAAGATTCCTGTTCATCCTCGGACCGAGCCTGGCGATGCTGACCGCCTTACTTACTAGCTCAGTCATTCCCTGGGGACCTAGTTTTGAAATGGGTGGCAGAACAATAAGCCTGCAGGTTGCCGATATCAATATTGGTATCCTCTTCATCTTTGGTGTGCTGAGTGTGGGTGTTTACGGAATTATGCTGGGTGGCTGGGCGTCTAACAACAAGTTTTCTCTGCTGAGTAGTATCCGCGCGGCTTCACAGGCTATCTCATATGAGCTGGCTATGGGTATCAGCCTTATTGCTGTCATTATGATGACCGGTACGCTGAGCCTGCGCGAGATAGTGGATCAGCAGCACGGCTTCTGGGACAACGGTTATTTTACCTGGAACTTCTTTAAGCAACCGGTAGGCTTCGCAGTATTCCTGATCTGCACTTTTGCAGAGCTAAACCGTGCTCCTTTCGACCTGGCAGAAGCTGAGTCAGAACTGAATATGGGTTTCCACCAGGAGTATTCATCTATGAAGCTGGGCTTCTATCTTTTTGCTGAGTATATCAATATGTTTGTGAGCTCGGTGATCCTATCCACCCTGTTCTTTGGCGGGTACAACTTCCCGTGGATGGACCAGGTGCAGGGAGCAGTGCCTGAGTGGCTTTTTGTGCTGATATGTGTGATGGTGCTTTTGGCAAAAGCAGTTTGCTTTATTCTCTTCTTCATGTTTATCCGCTGGACGTTGCCGCGTTTCCGCTATGATCAACTGATGAAGCTGGGATGGAAGTCGCTGATACCGATAGCATTAATTAATATGATAATTACGGGTATTGTTATTTTGTTTTTTAACAAGTAACGATACAGTGCGAGTGGAAATAAAAATTAGAAAATGCAGAAACTGACAAACAGGTCCGTACAGGTAGACAGAAGCCCGATGACACTCGGGGAGAAGATGTACCTGCCCGCAATAGCGAAAGGACTGAGCATAACTCTGAGCCATATCTTTAAGAAGAAGGCTACGGTGAACTATCCTGAAGAAAAGCGTCCCTTCAGCCCTGTGTTTCGTGGCCTGCATGTTCTGAACCGCGATGAGCAGGGACGTGAGCGCTGCACAGCCTGTGGCCTTTGTGCACTGGCTTGTCCTGCTGAGGCCATTACGATGGAAGCAGCAGAGCGTAAACCGGGCGAAGAAAATCTTTATCGTGAAGAGAAATATGCAGCCAAGTATGAGATCAACATGCTGCGTTGCATTTTCTGTGGATACTGCGAAGAAGCTTGCCCTAAAGATGCTATTTACCTGAGTGAGACACTCATGCCTTCCAGTTACAAACGCAAGGAATTCATTTATAAAAAAGAAGACCTGCTTATTCCTCATCCTAAAAAGCAAGAAACCAAATAATAGTTATGGCGATCCAGGAAGCTTTATTTTGGTTCCTTACAGTTATGGCCCTGGGCTGTGCACTGGGTGTGATACTCAGTCGTAACCCTATCAGCTCTGTTTTATTTCTTATTGCAACATTTTTTGCCATTTCAGGACATTATATATTAATGAATGCGCAGTTCCTCGCTATCGTGAATATCATAGTATATGCGGGGGCAATAATGGTACTGTTCCTGTTCGTGATCATGCTCATGAACCTGAATGCGGACACAGAGCCGCAGAAGAACAGGCTGGTACAGTTTGCCGGGGTTATATCAGGAGGCGTATTGTTCCTGGTAATTCTGGCAGCGCTCAGAACCGCAGGTTCCACACAGGTAGATCATACCACAACGGATATAGGATTGATGAAGAACCTGGGTAAGGTGCTGTTTACTCAGTACGTGCTGCCATTTGAAATAAGCAGTGTACTGTTCCTGAGTGCGATGATAGGTGCTATAGTAATAGGTAAGAAAGAATAAAACCCCCCTCCGCCCCCTAAAGGGGGAACAACGGAGAGGTTGTAATTTAAAAATAAAAAAAAGCTCCTTTAGGGGTTGGGGTATATGCCGATACAATATTATTTATTCTTAAGCATGGCGTTATTCTGCATAGGTATCATGGGTACCCTTATGCGCAGGAATGCCATCATTATATTTATGTGCATAGAGCTGATGCTCAATGCTGTGAACCTGCTGCTGGTAGCATTCTCAAAAATGTATGCCGATGCATCGGCGCAGATATTCGTGTTCTTTATAATGGTAGTAGCTGCAGCAGAAGTGGCCGTGGGACTGGCAGTTATCGTAATGATGTACCGTAAGGTGCATTCTGTCGATATCAATATTTTAAATAGATTAAAACATTAAGCGGAAAACGGCAGCCGTACTTACGACTTACGACTTTCTACTTACGACTTAAATAGGCTATGACCAATTTAGTTTACTTAGTACCACTTTTTCCGTTGATAGGGTTTCTTATCAATGGTATATTCTGGAAGAAGATGCCGAAGAATACGGGCGGCTGGATAGGCAGCCTCGCCGTGCTGGCATCTTTCTGCGTGTCGCTGGGTATATTCTTCGAGGTAAGGTCGGAGAACTTCCAGGGGCCTGCCATAGTGAACCTGTTTAGTTTTATTGAGTCAGGCACGCTTCGCATACCTTTTTCTTTCCAGGTAGATGCGCTTTCTTCTTTGTTCCTTTTAATTATCACCGGTGTTGGTTTCCTGATACACGTTTATTCAACTTCGTATATGCACGAGGATGAGGGAATGGTGAAATATTTCGCTTACCTGAATTTATTCGTGTTCTCCATGTTGCTGCTGGTGCTGGGGGCTAACTACCTCATCATGTTCATTGGCTGGGAAGGTGTAGGGCTTTGCTCATACCTGCTCATTGGCTTCTGGTTTAAGAACAGGGACTATACCAACGCTGCCAAAAAGGCCTTCGTGATGAACCGCATTGGTGACTTGGGCTTCCTGGTGGGAATGCTGCTCATACTTTATCATTTCGGCACACTTTCTTATGGAGAGTTTTTTGGAAACATTGACCTGAAACCGGTCCCCAATAGCACCTACAACTGGATAGCTGTTTGCCTGTTCATAGGCGCCATGGGTAAAAGTGCACAGATACCTCTGTATACCTGGTTGCCCGATGCAATGGCGGGTCCGACCCCCGTATCTGCCCTCATCCACGCTGCAACGATGGTAACTGCCGGTATCTACATGATAGCCCGCAGCAGTGCCTTATATAACCTCGCACCTGAAACGCTGCACTTCGTCGCAATCATCGGTTTGGCGACGGCGCTTTTCGCTGCAACCATCGCCGTCCGTCAATACGATATCAAAAAAGTACTCGCTTACTCCACTGTCAGCCAGTTGGGCTTTATGTTCCTGGCCCTCGGCGTGGGCGCTTATACTACCGCTGTCTTCCACGTAATGACACACGCCTTCTTCAAGGCCCTTTTGTTCCTCGGTTCAGGTAGCGTGATACACGCCATGGGCGGCGAGCAGGACATCCGCAGAATGGGTGGCCTCGGCAAGCACATGAAAATAACGCAGGCTACTTTCCTTATCGGTTGTTTGGCTATTGCCGGTATTCCGGGCTTTGCAGGTTTCTTCTCTAAGGATGAGATATTGGCAGCAGCCTATGGTCATAGCCCTGTATTATACTATTTAGGCCTGGGTGGTGCGTTGATGACGGCATTCTATATGTTCCGTCTTTACTTTCTCACTTTCCGCGGTTCTTTCCGTGGCACGCACGAGCAGGAACATCACCTGCACGAGAGCCCTGCAGCTATCACTATCCCACTGATCGTATTGGCCATTCTCTCTATTGTTGGTGGTTATGTAGGTCTGCCTGCTGTTATCAGTGAGCACCACACGCTGGCTACATTCCTCCAGCCTGTAGTGGGCAATTTCGGCGTACACCATCTTTCCCACGAAACAGAATGGATGCTGATGGGTCTTTCAGTAGGCTTGGTAGTGGTAATGATATTCGTGGCTTACAACGCAACTAAGAAACCAAACTTTGTCCCCAATGCCGGCCTGGCAAAAGTGCTGGAGAACAAATGGTATATAGATGAACTGTACGATGCGGTATTCGTTCGTCCTGTTGCTGCGTTCTCCCGTATCTCCGACAGGTTTATAGAAAGGGCAGGCATAGACGGACTGGTGAATGGTGTGGGCAAAACAGTACGCTGGGGCAGCGACCGCATGCGACTGATGCAAACAGGACAGGTAGGGTTTTACATTTTTGTAATGGTATTGGGTATGTTAGCCCTGTTTGCCATGAGTTTCTTTTGGATAAAAATATAACTGGCAATTGCAGAATATTGCAGCAGCATTATGATATTGACATTACTCATATTAATTCCCTTAGTGGCAGGTATCCTCAGCTTTGCGATGAGCGGCAATGCTGCTAAGAGCCTGGCACTTATAGGGTCACTCGCTACCTTCGCGGCAACTGCAATAGCGGTGGCCGGTGACGATATGTACTGGAGCACGCCATGGATACCGCGTATAGGTACCAATTTCAGTCTTGCCTTCGATGGTATGAGCGGCATGCTTTGCCTGCTCACTGCCATAGTTTTACCCATTGTCATTGTCGCCAACTGGAACAAAGACGTAGACAAGGCCAATTCATTCTACGGACTGATGATGCTATCTCAGGCTGGCCTGATGGGTGTCTTCCTGGCTTACGATGCGTTCGTATTCTATATTTTCTGGGAGCTGGCGCTTATACCTGTTTACTTCCTCTGCTCGCGTTGGGGCGGGGAAAAAAGAGTGCCTGTTACTTTCAAGTTCTTCATCTATACTTTCCTGGGCAGCCTTATGATGCTGGCAGGACTGATCATACTTTCGTTGCAGAACCCCGGCCTCAACAGTTATTCTTTTGAGAACATCCGCGCAGTAGGTGCTGCAATGGACCCCGTCACGCAGCAGTGGTTGTTCTGGCTCATTTTCATAGCCTTTGCTATCAAGATGCCGATCTTCCCTTTCCACACCTGGCAGCCCGATACTTACGAGCAGTCTCCTACTCCTGTTACCATCATCCTGAGTGCCTTAATGGTAAAGATGGGTATGTTCGCTGTTCTGCGTTGGTTGCTCCCTGTATTGCCTGAAGGTGTTGCTTTCTGGTCAGATACGGTTGTTATCCTTTCTATAATAGGTATAGTATATGCTTCCCTGCTGGCTATAGTGCAGACAGATATCAAGCGCCTTGTTGCTTATTCGTCTATTGCCCACATGGGCCTGATGAGTGCGGTAGCTTTTTCTAACACACAGGTAGGCACTCACGGTATCATGGTGCAGATGTTCAACCACGGTATCAATATCACCGGCATGTGGCTCATCGTAAGCATGATTGAGAACCGCTGGGGCACACGCGATATGACTAAGATGGGCGGCATGGCAACTACTGCTCCTAAAATGGCAATAGCTCTCGTGATCATTTCCCTGGCTAATATCGCTCTGCCTCTTACCAACGGTTTCATTGGCGAGTTCATGCTCTTCAACGGGCTGTTCCAGGGCGCATCGCCTTATCACATCACCTTTATGGTGATAGCCGGCCTGGGTGTTATACTGGGTGCGGTATACACATTGAATATGGTACAAAAAACTGCATACGGTGAAGCAACGCCAATGGTAGTAACTAAAGATATTAGTGCGAACGAGTACGCGGGACTGGCAATTATTATAGCACTAATCCTGTTCCTGGGGGTATATCCAAAACCATTACTGGATATGACTGCCGGAATAGCTGCTGTGTTGGTGCCATAGTAAAGTTGATAACTTGATTGGTTGATAAGTCAACCTGTAAATAAATAGTAAACCGGGTTAATCTCTGGAATCCAAAGAATCCCGGTTCAAAACTGAAATATGAAAGCAATTATTGCTGCAACAATTATAGGTGTCATCCTGATGTTTACCGGCATCCTGGTAAAAGAAAAGAGAGGCGTGTCCACATTTGCCGCTTTACTTTTCTTCCTGCTGCTGGGTGTCAATATCTGGGAGCTCTCCACCATCAGCCCTAACCAGCCTCAGGTGTTTTTCAACAATATTCTGCGCATCGATAGGTACGCTGTATGGTTTAATACTCTGATGACCGGCTGTACCCTGCTATACGTGCTGCTTTCGGGCAGGGAGATACAGAAAGTGGGTATACATGTCTCCGATTATTTTGCTTTGATCAGTTTTATGTTGGTCGGCCTCTATATGCTTTCAGGCTACAACAATATGCTGATCCTGTTCCTGGGTATTGAGATCATTTCTATTCCCCAATACATTCTCGCTGGTGCCGATAAACGCAACCTGAAAAGCAGTGAGGCTTCTTTAAAATACTTCCTGATGGGCGCCTTCTCTACAGGTATCCTGCTGATGGGCATTACCTTGCTGTACGGTGCAACAGGTGGCTTCGATATCGCCCGCTTTACCTTCCTGCAGCTGGACAGGCTGAACCCGATGGCTCTTTGCGGCATCGTCTTCCTGATCATCGCTTTCGCCTTTAAGGTTTCCGCTGCTCCTATGCACATGTGGACGCCCGACGTATATGATGGTGCTCCCACGCCTTTCACCGCCTATATGTCTACGATTGTGAAGGCTGCGGGATTCATTGCCTTCCTCAAATTATTCCATACTTCTTTCGCAACCCTCAGTCCTAGCTGGGTAATGATCATTGCCGTTATTACTGCTGCTACCTTGCTGGTGGGCAACGTTACCGCCGTGTTCCAGCAGAGCGTGAAGCGGATGATGGCGTATTCTTCTATTGCGCAGGCGGGCTTTATGCTGTTCGCAGTTCTTTCCGTAAATGCCGTAGCCTGGCAGGGCATCATGATATATGCCGTAGCCTACACTATAGCTACCATGGGTGTATTTGCCGTGCTGATGAAGATGAAGGACTACACTTACGATGGTTTTAATGGCCTTGGCAAAAGGGAGCCGCTGCTTGCCTTCGTTACTACCATATTCCTGTTGTCTCTGGCAGGTATACCCCTTACTGGTGGTTTCATTGCCAAATACTATGTACTGGTGGCCGCAGTGCAGCAAGGGCAGGTATTATGGCTGGTCATCTTTGCCCTGTTCATGGCGGCAATAAGCGTGTACTACTACTTCCGCGTTATCATGGCCATGTACTTCAAGCAGGGATCACCTGAACTAAGCAGCCCCGTTACCCCTGGTGACCGGTTCATGCTGGTGCTTACCTGCGTATTGGTGCTTCTGTTGGGCATTGCCCCTCAATTGTTGTTAAGCTTTATATAAAATAACTTCCAGATAGCGGAAAGGCTTGTATTTACAGGCCTTTCCGCATTTTATGCCTTATATATTCCGTAACTTTGCAATGCTTTGAAAGCAGCCATGGATAAGGCTCAAACTTTCCCACAACTGTGAATTACTTTTCCCCCGTAAGTAAGGCATCTGCACTACTTTCGATGTGTACCCGAAAATGATGCGAAGCATGGATATCGAACAATTAATGCCACACGTTGAAGCCCTGATTTTTGCCAGCGAACGCCCTATCACACAGATAGAGCTGACCGAAATGCTGGGCCAGGCTTTTGAGCTTCCTATAGAAACAGAACGCATATCTACCTGCATAGACGCCATACGCGAGAAATATGAGGCTCCTTACTATCCTTTCCAATTAAGGGAAGCCGGTGGTGGATACCAGTTCCTTACCAAGAAGGCGTACCACAAGACGGTACTGCAGCTGAACGGCGATAAATACATCAAAAAATTATCTGCCGCTGCTATGGAAACGCTCGCCATCATCGCCTACAAGCAGCCTATTTCTAAGTCGGAAATCGAATATATCCGCGGGGTAAGTGCTGATTATTCCATCCAGAAGCTGCTGGAAAAGGAGTTGATTGTAATATCCGGCCGCAATGAGAACGCCGTAGGCAAGCCGCTTATATATGCCACTTCGAAGAACTTTATGGACTACCTGGGCATCAACTCGCCTGAAGGTCTGCCCCAGCTAAAAGACATAGTAAATACAGAGATCGTAATACCAACAGATGCTATTGAAGCCATGCCGGAGGATGAGGGAACGCTCATGGTTAACGCCGAGGGAGACCTTCACGAAGGAGAATAGCAGAGAGAACATGACAATATAAAACCCGTTTCGTTAAGGAACGGGTTTTTTCTTTATTGTATGCTATAGAAGTGTAAATTAGCAGGAGAATTATTTTTCATGAATTGTCGTGGTTTTAGTGCCATATTGGCCATAAGCCTTTTAGTGGGTGGAGAGAGTAGTGCCCAGAGCAAAGCAGAGCGTAAGCTGGTAGAGCAGCTTCGTGCCGATATAGGTTACCTGGCTTCCGATTCACTGGAAGGAAGAAGAACAGGATCTGAGGGCGAGAAAAAAGCAGCGGCATACTTAGTAAAGCGCTACAAGGATATCGGCATTTTCCCCTATGGCGATATGTACCGCTACAATTTCAAATTCAGCGGAGACAAAGAACCCGCCAACAGCAGCCTGATACGCATAGGCAACAATGCACTTAAGATAGATAGCAACGCCTTCCCTATGGCTTTCACTGCTGAAACAAGGGTCTTCAGCGAGATCATCCCTGACATAATGGAGCAGAACAGTATTTTTTTGCTGCCTTTCTATGCTGATAGCGCCGAAGCCGATAACCCGCATTTCGACTGGGAGAAAGCTGCATTCGAAAGAACTGCAGCGGCAGCAAAGGAATCAGCTACAGGAGTTTTGTTCTACGATAATTTTGACAGCAAATACGCGCCTGTCTTCAACGGTAAATCGGAACTGGAAATGTCGGCTATACCTTCTGCATTTATTAGCTACAGGGCGTTTAACGAGTATATCACTCCACTTACTACCGACTCTACAACAGTTACCATTCCCCTGGAGCTGAATCTTGCCGTAAGAAAAAAAGAACGCCAGGGTAATAACGTTGCTGCATATATTGACAACGACACTACATACACAGTAGTACTGGGTGCTCACTTCGATCACCTCGGTTATGGCGAGGATGGCAACAGCCTGCATGGCCATAGCAGCACTAAAGAGATACACAACGGTGCCGACGATAATGCCAGCGGTACAGCAGCAATACTCGCACTGGCCGGGATGATCAAGAAGTCGGAACTGAAAAAATACAATTACCTCTTCCTCAATTTCTCCGGAGAAGAGTTGGGTCTTTATGGCTCTAAAGCTTTCGTAAAAGAAATGGGGCTCGACAGCAACAAGATCGCCTATATGGTGAACCTGGATATGGTGGGCCGCCTGAACGATAGCACTCATGCGCTCACTATAGGCGGTGTAGGTACTTCTCCTGCATGGGGCGAGTTCCTGGAAATGAAGAACAAGAATTTCAAGATCAATATAGATAGTTCGGGCGTAGGGCCTTCCGATCACACATCCTTCTATCATGCTGGCATACCAGTGCTGTTTTTCTTTACAGGAGTGCATAGCGACTACCACAAGCCCAGTGACGATACGGGAAAGATCAACTACATAGGCGAAGCGCAGATCATCACCTATGTCTATTCCCTGGTAGAGATGATGGAGGAAAAGGACAAGCCTGCCTTTACCCCAACCAAACAAGCCACTGTGGGCAAGACCCGCTTTAAAGTGAGCCTCGGCATTATGCCTGACTATACCTTCCAGGACGGGGGCGTAAGGGCCGATGGAGTAACGGAAGGTAAGCCTGCTGCCGCTGCCGGCATAAAAGCGGGTGATATCATCATCCAGCTAGGGGAACATAAAGTGCAGGGTATGCAGACCTATATGGAAGCCCTCGGCAAGTTCAACCCCGGGGATAAAACAACAGTTACGGTAAAACGGGGAACCGAGGAACTGGTGCTGCCTATAGAATTTGCAGGAAAATAGACCCTTCCCCCTGATATTAATCTTTAGTTGATATTTGGACATGCCTC
>CAMPKR010000045.1 GCA_946887345.1 uncultured Bacteroidota bacterium
CCTGAAAATGATCGTTTCCAGGATTATGTTCGCTTTCTGAAAGACTTCGGCGCCAGGCAGCAGGAAATTCAAGGCAAGATGGCTGAGGCAAAGACATCTGCAGACAGCATGGCTATCCGCAAGCAACTTGGCGAAGGATCTAAGAAACTGATAGCATATCGTCGCGACTACGTAGCGAAGAACCCGGGCACTATGCTTACTTCGATTTTCAATTCGCTGGAAGTGCCACAGGTTCCTGAAGGAGATCACTTCCTGGCAGACGGCAAGACGAAGGATTCAACCTTTGCATATAATTATTACAAGGGTCACTACTGGGATAATTTCAATTTCCAGGACGACCGCCTGATATATACCCCTGTATATGATGCCAAGCTGGAAGAGTATTTCTCAAAGCTGGTATTGCCTGTAATAGATAGCATGGAGTTTGAAGCCGACAAGCTGCTTACCAAGGCTGACGGTACCAAGGACATGTTTAAGTACACGCTTTGGTGGCTGACCCACTATGTAGAAAACAGCAAGGTAATGGGTATGGATGAAGTGTTCGTATACCTGGTAGAGAACTACTACATGAAGGGTAAGGCTTACTGGCTGGAAAATGATGCACTGCAGAAATACTACGAGGCTGCCCAGAAGATAGCTCCGAACGTGATAGGCAACGTCGCTGCAGAAATAAAGATGCAGGATATAAATGGAAAAGAGCAGAGCCTTCATGGTGTTAAGTCAAAATATACCTTGCTTGTATTCTGGTCGCCTGAGTGCGGTCATTGCCTGCACGAAATACCGAGGATTGACTCCCTGTACAAGGCTGTACTGAAAAACAAGGGTGTAAAGATATATGGTGTAAGAGTGGAGGGTGATGAGAAGAAGTGGAGGGAAACAATAGAAAAAGAAAAACTGGATGAGTGGATACACGTATGGGATCCTGAGTACAAATCAAACTTCAGGTCTAAGTTCAATGTGTACAGCACTCCTGTAATATACTTGCTGGATGACAAGAAGATCATCAGGGGTAAGAAACTGGATCATAGTACCATTCCGCAGGTACTGGAAATGATCGAAAAAAAAGATAAAGTAAGCCAGAATAAAAACAGTAAATAAAAACATAAATCGATGCGTAAGTTGGTCTTAACCTGCCTGGTAACAGGTATACTATCCTTATCCGGTAATGCACAGACTCTTTTCACATACGGAGGGAAACCGGTTACAAAAGAAGAATTTTTAAGGGTTTACCAGAAGAATGCCCTAAACAAAAAGCCAGATTTCAGCGAGACTGCTCTGAGAGAGTACCTGGATCTTTATTCCCTGTTTCGCATGAAGGTGGCAGAAGCGGAGCTTCAGCATCTCGACACACTGGTTAACATCCAGAGTGAGCTGAACAACTACCGCAAGCAACTTGCCAAGAACTACCTGACAGATGAGGAAGTGACTAACAAAATGATCCGTGAAGCCTACGACAGGCTGAAGGAAGATGTACATGTGGCTCATATACTCATTATGTCTCCTTCCGGTTCTGATACAAGTATCGCTTACAAAAAAATGGACAGCGTTTACAAGGCTATCAATAAAGGTGCAGATTTTGCGGAGATGGCCCGCCGGTATACCGATGACAAATCGTCTAAGGAAAATGGAGGCGACATAGGTTATATTACCGCACTGCAAACAATATATCCTATTGAGAATGTTGCATACGGTACCCCGGTAGGCAAGGTTTCTGCCCCGTTCCGCACACAGTTTGGTTATCATGTAGTGAAGGTAATAGAACGCAGACCATCGAGGGGAGAAGTGAAAGTAGCACATATATTGCTGACTACTCCGAAGTCGAAAGGGCAGGTAGGCGAAGAACTGGCGAAAAAGCGCGCTGACTCTATAAAAACTGAACTGAAGAAAGGTGTAGCTTTTGCTGACCTGGTGAAAAGATACTCTGATGATAAATATTCAATAAATGACGGCGGTGCGTTGCCACAGTTTGGTGCCGGTAAAATGGTGCCTGCTTTTGAAACTGCTGCCTTCGGGCTGAAGAAGCCGGGCGATGTATCTGAGCCAGTGAAGACGGACTATGGTTATCACATCATAAAGCTAATTGAGAAGGTTCCGCTGAAGCCATACGATAGTTTACATGCCCAGCTGAAAAGAAAAGTAGAGAACGACTCGCGGGCACAGAATGCCAAAGACTTGTACTTTGAGAAAGTAAAGGCGAAGAACGGCTATAAGGAAAACAAAGACAACCTGGAAGAGCTGTATGCAAAGGTGGTTGCTTTGCCTGATACAGGTAAGGCTGCTAATTTCTTTAAGGCAGAGGACTTTAAGAATATGAATAAGCCTGTCTTTACCCTCGCCGGTAAGAACTACCTGCAAAGCGACCTGATGAAATACGCTGAGGGTCTGACCCGTGGCAGGCTGAACGGGCCGAGGAAGGCGGTGATGTCTGATATCTATAAGAACTACGTTAATACAGTAGTAAACGACCTGGAGGAGCACAAGCTCGTGGAAGAAAACAAAGACTTCAAAAACCTGATGGAAGAGTACCGCGCAGGTATTATGCTGTTTGAGCTTATGGACCGCAATGTTTGGGGCAAGGCTTCAAAGGACTCTTCAGGTCTGAAAGCTTTCTATGCAGCCAATAAAGGCAAATACATGTGGGAGCCGGGCTTCACAGGGGCGGTGTACAAGTTTAAAGACGAAGCTGCAATGGCCGAAGGCAAGAAGCTGCTGGCTGACAAATCAATAAAGGAAGAAGATGTGGTGAAAAAACTCAACACAGAATCTAATCCTGATGCGGTTTCTGTTCAGCGCGGACATTTTGAGTTCAGTCATTTTAAGGATGTGCCTCAGAGTGAACTGAGCAAAGGTGTAACGAAGGGTACTAAAACCAGCGATGGTAAGTATACAGTAGTGAAAGTGGATGAGGTGTTTAATCAGCCTACTAGTAAAACTCTGGAGGAAGCCCGCGGTTATGTAGTTGCCGAGTACCAGGATCACCTGGAAAAGAAATGGAATGAGCAGATGCGCCAGAAGTACCCGATGAAGGTGAATGAAGATGCCTTTAAGGGTATGGTGAAGAAATAGACCACGATTCCTTTGATTCAGATGATTTTCCATGATAGAATAAAGCCGCCTCAATGGAGGCGGCTTTATTCTATCATGATACTCCACTCCTCTCTGGTTATCTGATATATTTTAACCGGAGTGTCTTTGTAGAGCGTTTCATGGGAAAAGGCCATGCCGTTGTTCCCCGCAACTTTAATCGAGTTTAAATTCTCAACATGGATGATGGAAATCAGTGATTTGGTAAGCATTTCTTCAAAGGCATAATCACGGCATTTGCGGGCAGCCTCTGTTGCATATCCCTGCCGCCAGTATTGTGGAAGAATAGAGTAGCCAACTTCTAACCTTTCCAGGTCATCAACGTACTGAACAAGGAGTCCGCTTTGGCCTACCAGATTTCCGGTCTTTTTATCGATGAGGGCATTCATGCCACCGGTATTGTCGTTATAGCGTTTGAAAGCGCGTTCGAACCATAGTTCGCATTGATCTTCCGGTGACGCTAAGTGTGCGAGTCCAAGAAAACCAGCCACTCCGGGTTGTCTGAATAAGGGCAGCCATGCATCGTAATCGTCTCCGCAAAGCTTCCGAAACTTTAACCGTCTGGTTTCCTGGTTTTCGAGCAGGTAATTTTTAGTCATTGTCCAGCCTCTTCAGATGCACATCGGGGATTGTAGATACGATGATCGGGTATTTTTCGAGGGTCACGTCTGAAGGGTCAAGACCAAAGCCGCGCTCTTCTGACAGGCTCACCTTCTTCAGCAGGAAGTAGCCACGCATCATCAGGCGTTCCCAGAGTGGCAGTGAGTTATCTCTCGAAAGGAATTTCTCCATAACGATGAAGCGGAAATCACCCATTACATTGTTCTTGCTGAGGGATTCGTATCGGCTGACGATGTTTACTTCCTTATTGTTCACCATGTCTTCCACTACTTTACGGAACATCATCTGTATCCTGTGCTCCACGCGGAAACCGAGACGGAATTCTACTCGGATGATCTCATTTGGTACAATGGTATGCACTGAGTATTCCATCGTATACGGATCATCGAGCACATCTACGTGAACGAACCAGTAGATATCGGCGCGTTTTGGCTTGCGGTAGAGTATAGAGTAGATGACTTTGTGCTCGATCTCCTTGGGATTATTGGCACTGGTGAGGTAGACAAGGTGGGTAGAATATTTTGGTATACTACGGTCGTTGCTTAGTTCCTGCAGTATGCCCACATAATCCTCCAGCCGGACAAATTCCACGTAGCGATTCTTGATCTTCCGCGCCTTGAACCAGGTAAGCATGACCAGGAACAAGCCGATACCGAGTATAAGCGATACATACCCACCATGAGAGAATTTCTCCAGGTTGGCTACCAGGAAGGAGAACTCGATGGTGAGGAATACTATTAAGAATGCACCTATGGCTATCAGCGGTACCCTGCGGGTAAACATATAGTAAGCAAAGAGACAGGAGGTCATGATCATGGTAATGATCAGGGCGAGGCCGTAGGCAGCGCCCATATTGCTTGATTTCTTGAAGAACAGAACAATACCCACGCAGCCTACAAAAAGCAGGAGGTTGATGCCTGGTATAAAGATTTGTCCGCGCTCGGTAGAGGGGTAGTTGATCTTCATCTTAGGCCAGAGGTTCAGCTTAATGGATTCCGATATCAACGTGAACGATCCGGATATCAATGCCTGGCTTGCGATAATGGCGGCAGTGCTGGCTATGATCACCCCAGGTATCAGGAACCATTGCGGCATTAGCGCGTAAAAGGGATTGACCTCTTCGGAATGCCAGGTTGTGCCCCTCATCGACAAAAGGTAAGCGCCTTGTCCTAAGTAGTTTAAGAGCAGGCAAGGCTTTACTAACATCCAGGAATAGCGGATATTATTCCGGCCGCAGTGACCGAGGTCGGAGTAGAGAGACTCCGCACCCGTAGTACATAGGAAAACCGCACCCAGCAGCCAGAAGCCTTTGGGGTAAACAGTTAGTAGTTTGATGGCGTAATACGGGTTGAACGCCTTGAAAATACTCCAGTCGTCGCTGATATGATAAAGCCCCAGCGAGGCCAGCATAATGAACCAGGTAAGCATAATAGGGCCGAATGCCTTACCGATATTAGCAGTACCAAATTGCTGGAAGAAGAATAGCACAGTAATGATAGCAAGTACTATATTAATTATGGTCCAGTCGCTGATGCCTTTGAGCGCGGGTATCTGTTGCAAACCTTCAACCGCAGACGCAACCGAGATTGGCGGCGTGATCATGCCATCGGCTATCAGTGAGGCTCCGCCTATCATCGCTGGAAATACGGTCCACTTTCCATGTCGCCTCACCAGCGCGAATAAAGAGAAGATACCACCTTCGCCCTTGTTATCTGCTTTCAGTGTGAGCCATACATACTTTACCGTCGTTTGCAGTGTGAGGGTCCAGATGATACAGGAGAGTCCGCCAATGATCAGCAGCTCATCTATCACTTTACCGTTACATATTTCATTGAAAACGTAGAGGGGAGATGTTCCGATGTCGCCGTAGATGATACCAATAGCTATAAGCAGCCCGGCTGCGGAAACTTTGTTGATGTGTTTGCCCACTTTCTAAGGGGTTATTTTTTTCAGATACAGCGGACAAAGTTAGAACATTCTATACGGATAAGTCAATACCTATGGGCCCAAAAGTTAAATTATAGAACTTGGTGATCAATAGGGCGTTGAACCGTATAAGCTTCGTAACTTTGCGGCTTCTGTTGGTAAAAATTGCAAATATCGAAATAGGGGACTTTCCCCTGCTGCTGGCTCCTATGGAGGACGTGAGCGACCCGCCTTTCCGTGCAGTATGTAAGGAACAGGGGGCGGACCTCATGTATACTGAGTTCATTTCTTCGGAGGGCCTTATACGCGACGCGATCAAAAGCCGCCAAAAGCTGGACATATTTGATTATGAAAAGCCGATAGGTATCCAGATATTCGGTGGTGATGAAGAGGCCCTGGCTATGTCGGCACGTATTATAGATGCCACCAACCCGGATATATTGGATATTAACTTCGGATGTCCCGTAAAGAAAGTAGTGTGCAAGGGCGCAGGAGCGGGAGTGCTTAAAGATATAGACCTGATGGTACGCCTTACGGATGCAGTGGTGAAGAATACCAGGCTACCTGTTACCGTTAAGACCCGCCTCGGCTGGGATAACAATACCAAAAACATAGAAGAAGTAGCTGAGCGCCTGCAGGATGTAGGCATCAAGGCGCTGGCTATACATGGCCGCACCAGGGTACAAATGTACAAAGGCGAGGCCGACTGGAGCCTGATAGCTAAGGTGAAGAATAACCCGCGAATACATATACCCATTTTTGGCAACGGTGATATAGATACCCCGCAAAAAGCGCTGGAGTATAAGAACCGATACGGGGTGGACGGTATAATGATCGGTCGCGCTGCCATTGGATACCCGTGGATCTTCCGAGAGATAAAACACTTCATAAAGACGGGTGAAGCGCTGGATCCGCCTACCATAGAAGAACGCCTGGATGCCTGCAGGAAACATCTCCGTGGTTCTATCCGCTGGAAAGGGCAGAAACTGGGCATACTGGAAATGCGCAGGCATTATGCCAATTACCTGAAAGGGCTTTCGCATATCAAGGAATACCGTACCAGGCTGGTAATGACAGAAGACCCCAATGAGATAGAACAGGTGTTTGCAGATATTGAACAGCATTATAGCGGAGTAGCTAGTATAGCTTCATGACACGAATAGGTCTCATTTCCGATACGCACAATTACCTGGACGAGGCTGTCTTCAAGCACTTTGATAAGTGCGACGAAATTTGGCATGCGGGGGACTTCGGCACTTCCGAAGTCGCTGACAAGCTCAAGGCATTCAAACCTCTTCGCGGGGTATATGGCAATGTAGACGGCTATGATATCCGGTCCGAATTTCCTGAAAAGCTGAGATTTACCTGTGAAGGAGTGAATGTGCTCATGATTCATATAGGTGGTTATCCCGGTAAATATGTTGCTGAGGTAAGAGAAGAACTAGCAGGCACCCCGACGCAGCTCTTTATTGCCGGTCACTCGCATATCCTCAAAATAATGTACGACGATAAGTATCAGTGTTTGCATATGAACCCCGGTGCTGCAGGCACACATGGCTGGCATAAGGTACGTACACTGATACGCTTCGACATACACGGTACGTTGATGAAGAATTGCGAGGTGATTGAGCTCGGTACGAGAGGAGGTTAGTTGCAGGGTACTTCATCTATTGAATAATATACGGGCAGTCCCTTCGCAAGCACAAGTTGCTTTTCCATTTCCACGCCTTTGCTTTCACCAATTACTACCAGTGCCTCACATTTGTCTATTACCGCGAGCGATATATCCATGATGGCTTTGTACCTGTCTTCGATGTTCGCTTTGTCAACAACAGGCAGTGCAGCGTTCACGCCAATTAAAGGTACGTGACCCAGTTCTATCAACCTGGCTGCAGCTACATTCATGTTGTCAAGGTTTTGCTGCCTTCGTTCTTCAGTTGGTGCTGAATATGGTCCTGCTACTCCGATTATCATATACTAAAGATAAAAAAAGCAGGACCATTGTCCTGCTTCGTTGGGTTAAATGTCGTTAATGCTTACGGATCGATAGCGCCTTCCATTATATCCAGTTTCTCCACAAATCTCATTGATTCGTTCATGTAGACATCCGCAGGTATGGAATTTTCTACATCCACATCTTCCAGCAGGCGGGTGTTGTCGAATACGTGGCCCAGTTCCATAAAGTCAAGGTAGGGGTCGAGGCCAGAGAAGAGTACGCGGAGTTTGCTCTTATCTTCAAAGGTATCTTTCCAGTAATCAAGATACTTACGGTAAGTATATAGTTCACTATCGGGCGCCAGTCTTCCCCTTGTCCAGTGTTTCACCTGGTTAAGCAGGGTCTTGTTGATGAAGTTGAACGGCGGCATCTCATCAAAATAAGCAGACAGTGTTTCAGAAAGCTTCAATGCAGTTGTAGCACCTTCTTCGCCGGCGGAGATGTGATATACGTGGTATTTCCTTTTAGAGAAGAGCAGCTTTACTATAGCTCTTGCGGCATAGTCAACAGGAATGATATCCAGTTGTGCATGCTCGTTCACGGGTATCAGGCGCAGATGGTTGATAGTAGCCATTGCCCAGAGTATAACCGGGGAGCGGGGTATTATCGGCCTGCTATCACCCATGATGATAGAAGGACGTGCAATAAGTATCTTTTCTTCGGGCAGGTGCTCGCGAATGAGGAGCTCGCCTTTCATCTTGGTATATGTATACTTTACAAGGTGGGTAGCGTCCAGGTTTGGAGATTCATCCTCGTGTATTATCCGGTCCTTTACATCTTTGCCGCAAATAGTAGCAGTGCCTATATAAAGGAAGGTCTTGAGGTGAGGGAGGCTCTTAGCCCAAAGAAGTATCTTGGTAAGTCCGCCTATGTTGGCTTTCTCTACGAGGTCATCATTAAATCGGGAAAACGAAGTATTAGCTGCAGAGTGAATGACAACATCTATATCGTTCAGATCTGCTTTACTCTTTAGCGATTCTGTAAGGTTATCGTCGAACAGGTTACCCAATACCGGGATAACCTTAGTCTCATCAAATTCATCGTCGTGCAGGTCAAAGACCTTTTTAAGCCTCTCCATAGCCGCCACTTCAGAAGCTGAGCGGAGCAGGCAGTATAATTTATTCACTTCCGTTCGTTGAGAGAGCGTTACCAACAACTCTCCGCCTACTAAGCCTGTCGCACCTGTTAATAAAATATTCATACTATGGGGTAAGCAAATTTTTTAATCTCACATTTACAGATAACCAACCTTACTCCAAGCATAATGCCAAAAAGATCAACATTTAAAGCTTATAACAAATTATTTCAACTCCTTATGGAGTAAAAAATAAAATAATATTAGTTACCGAAGCGCGAAGATACTCTTTTATACTGATTTACGTCTTACAAAGAGGCATAAATACTAATGCATTCGCGTGTTTTTATACAGTCGATCTGAATATAAAAAGCTGAACTCAACGGTTCAGCTTTTAGAAATATATGTTGGCTATTAGTTGCCGATTTTCTTCTTCAGATTCTCATCAAGTGCATCAAGGAACTCTTCGGTGTAGAGATAATGATCACCATGTTTCACCTTGTTGCCATGAATGCAGACTGCGAGGTCTTTGGTCATTTTTCCACTTTCTACTGTTTCGATACAAACTTGTTCCAGGGCATGACAGAAGCTGATCAGTTCCTGGTTGTTATCCAGTTGGCCACGGAAAGCAAGCCCGCGTGTCCATGCGAAGATGGAAGCGATCGGGTTGGTAGATGTGGGCCGGCCTGCCTGGTGCTCGCGGTAGTGACGGGTAACTGTACCGTGTGCAGCTTCTGCTTCCATAGTTTTACCGTCCGGAGTCACAAGTGTAGAAGTCATTAGGCCCAATGAACCGAAACCCTGCGCTACAGTATCGCTCTGAACGTCTCCGTCGTAGTTCTTACAAGCCCAAACGAAGTTGCCGTTCCATTTCAATGCAGAGGCAACCATGTCGTCTATGAGGCGGTGTTCGTACACCAGCCCGTTATGATCGAAGTCGGCTTTGAATTCCTTCTGGTAGATGTCTTCAAAAATGTCTTTGAAGCGGCCATCGTATTTCTTCAGGATGGTGTTCTTGGTAGAGAGGTAAAGCGGCCATTTCTTCTGCAGGGCCAGGTTAAAACAGGCGCGTGCGAAGCCGGAGATGGATTCGTCGGTATTGTACATAGCCAGCGATACACCGTCGCCCTTGAAGTTAAATACCTCGTGCTCAATTACTGTACCGTCTTCCCCTTCAAATTTGATAGTGAGCTTGCCTTTGCCCTTTACTACGAAGTCAGTAGCGCGGTACTGATCGCCGAAGGCGTGACGGCCTATGCATATAGGTGCTGTCCAATTAGGAACGAGGCGAGGTATATTATTGATAACGATAGGCTCTCGAAACACTGTACCATCGAGGATATTACGGATAGTACCGTTGGGACTCTTCCACATCTGCTTCAGGTTGAATTCCTCTACACGGGCTTCATCAGGGGTGATAGTGGCGCATTTGATACCTACACCATGCTCGCGTATGGCATTGGCGGCATCAACGGTTACCTGGTCGTTAGTGGCGTCGCGGTGCTCTACGCCGAGGTCATAGTACTTGATGTCTACATCGAGATAGGGGAGTATCAGCTTGTCTTTAATGAACTTCCAGATGATCCGGGTCATCTCGTCGCCATCCAGTTCCACTACGGGATTTGCCACTTTGATTTTAGCCATGGAGTATAAATTGTCGTGTTTTGATAAATGAGAAAAAATGGCAATGTGGCCATTTTGGATTCCAAATGTAAGGAGTTTGGAATGAAAAGTAAATTATGGCCATTTTGGCCATGGTGCGAGCTTGTGCATAGTAGATGCATACTTGTGCAGCGTGTGTGCAAGCTTGCGCAATGTTTGTGCAGGCTTGTGCAATATGCGTGCAGTGTAGTGCAGTGAAGATGTCTGGTTTTGCAGGTGAAAAGGCGCTACAGTGGCGACTTTAACAGCAAAGCGGGAGAAAACAGTTTTGACGATGGGTTAAAATGTATTTTCCTCAAAGAGCTATGGTAAAGATACGACAACGAGGTGCCTGATTCCAAAAAAGAGGCAGACTATGTGGGTAACTTTTTTGCAATTTTATTGCAAAAAATGGAGGTAAAAATAAGACACCTGGTCTTTTTCCATTCCAGTGGTCGCGGCCGATGGGTAACACCTACGGAGCAAAACAAATTACCAGATATTTTTTACCGGAGCATTTGCGTGTCATTCGCCCGCATAGGCTTTTTCAACAGCTGCGAGGTCGATTTTTTTCATTGGCATGAAAGCCTTCATTACACGCGCGACTTTTTCTTTGTCGGGGTCGGTCATCATATCGTCGAGCTGAGGGGGAGTGATCTGCCAGGAGAGGCCGAATTTATCTTTGAGCCATCCGCATTGCTGCGCTTTGGGATCACCACCTTCGCCGAGCTTTTCCCAGTAGTGATCGATCTCGTCCTGGGTATCGCAGTAGAGCATAATTGATATTGCTTCACTGAATTTGAAAATGGGGCCACCATTCAGCGCCATGAACCTATTGCCTTCCAGCTCGAACTCGATAGTGAGGACGGTGCCTTCATCCATGCCGTGAATCTCTTTTCCTTCGTTGGGGTAGTAAGCGGTACGGCCACGGGAGGAATTATTGAATACAGCTGTGTAGAAATTTACTGCCTCTTCAGCGTTTTTATCGAACCAGAGGCAGGTGGTCATGTTATGTAGCTTGGCCATGAT
>CAMPKR010000046.1 GCA_946887345.1 uncultured Bacteroidota bacterium
CTCATTGATGCGAGCCTGCGAAGCACTTGCCCGCTGCACCATAGATGCCACCCAGCCTATGCTCATGATAGGGAACATAAGGAGGTTGATATAGATGACGAACTCTGCAATGTTACCCGTAGATATCTCTCCCTTTATGGCATAGTAGCCCCCTATTGCCACTGTGCTCAGCATACTAAGGCCTATGAAGAGGTTCATAGCAGGAAAGTAGACTGCTTCTGTCATGCCGAGGTTGATAGCGCTTTTCTTGTATTCTTCGGAAGTGTTGTTGAAGAAACTAAGCATGTTCTTTTCCTGCACGAAAGATTTGATGACCCTGATGCCTGAATAAGATTCCTGTGCCGTAGTGGTTAGCGAAGAAAGCTGCGCCTGTATCTTTTCACTTTTTTTGTATATCACGCTGTTGACCAAATAGATGGAAAGTGCGAGTATGGGTAGTGGAATGATGACGTAGATAGTCAGCATTACATTTACGCTGAACATGTAAGCGAAGGCCAGTAGCGTGAGCACAATAAGGTTGGTGCTATACATTATAGCAGGACCCGTATACATTCTCACCCTTGAAACATCCTCGCTGAGGCGGTTCATCAGGTCGCCGGTAAAATTCTTTTTGAAGAAGCCTGTGGAGAGCTCCTGGTAATGGTTATAGATATCGTTCTTCTGGTCGAACTCTATATGGCGCGACATGACGATGATGGTCTGCCGCATGAAGAACATAAAAATCCCTCTTAATAGAGCGAGTCCGAGAATGGCGATGGATGGCCATAGTACAATGGAGGCTATATAGCTCCACATGCTGCCTTGCACTACCAGCTTGCCGCTTTTGTGGTCTTCTATCGCATTAGCCACTTCATCTATTACCTGCCCTACTATATTGGGCGCCATTACGGCGAAAAGGTTGGAGATTGCCACGAAGGCCATACCCAAAAGCAGCCGCCACCTGTAACGGATAAAATACTTTTTGAGCGCGGCGAGGTTCTTCATGGGGGACAAAGGTCGGGAAAAAGGGAATGTGGAGATGTGAGAATGTGGAAATGCGGAAATTGGGAGAAGAATACCGTAATGGAATTTAATTAGAATATCAAAAACTTTACTTTTGCAGCCAAATGAAAGTAGCAGTAGTCGGCGCAACAGGCCTGGTCGGATCGGCCATGTTGCGCATCCTTGAAGAAAGACAGTTCCCGGTAACAGAACTGATACCTGTGGCCTCCGCGCGTTCGGTGGGTACTAAGGTGTCGTTTATGGGCAAGGAGCATACCGTTGTTTCTGTAAATGACGCTATTGCTAAGAAACCTGTGCTGGCTATTTTTTCTGCCGGTGGATCTACTTCGCTGGAGCTGGCTCCGCGCTTTGCGGAGGTAGGGTGCTACGTGGTGGACAATTCCTCTGCGTGGAGAATGGATCCCACTAAGAAGCTGGTAGTGCCGGAGGTAAATGCTGATGCACTTACCAAAGATGACCTGATCATTGCCAATCCTAACTGCTCTACTATACAAATGGTGGTGGTTCTGAAACCGCTGCACGATAAATACAAGATCAAAAGAGTGGTAGTGAGTACCTATCAGTCGGTTACCGGCACCGGGCAGAAGGCCGTAGCAGAAATGCTGGATGAACGCGCTGGCGGTAAGGGTCATGGCGTGTATCCTCACCCTATAGACATGAACCTGATACCGCATATAGATGTCTTCCAGGATAATGGCTATACCAAAGAAGAGATGAAGATGGTGCTGGAGACCTGCAAGATAATGGGTGATGACAGCATAAAGGTTACTGCCACCACGGTTCGCGTACCTGTAATGGGTGGACATAGCGAAAGCGTGAACATAGAATTTGAGCGCGATTTTGATGAAGCACAGGTAAAGGAACTGCTTACCAACTCTGCAGGAGTAGTAGTACAGGACAATCCGAAGGAAAATGTGTATCCTATGCCTTTATATGCCGAAGGTAAAGACGCCGTTTTCGTAGGCCGTATCCGCCGTGATTATTCTCAGCCTAATACGCTCAACTGCTGGATCGTCTCTGACAACCTGCGTAAAGGCGCTGCTACTAATGCAGTACAGATAGCTAAGTATTTACATGGAAAAGGCTGGCTGGAGCACTAAGTCCTAAAGGGGCTTTCTTTCGCAGACGGCTACTATACCATTAGTATTATACGGAGCCATGAATTGGTTGATACCTGCCTGGTTCATATTGCAGACAGTGGTGTCTATATCAATAATCTGCCCCTGGTATTTACCCTCCAGGTAGCACATCCAGCAGGACACACTATCGCCGGAGCCTCCCTTGCTGCAGGAGGAGCATGCAGCAACTGCTGTTGCTAACAGGATCGCTAGTTTTTTCATAGTATTCATTGGCAGACTTTCCTGCTACTACCTTGCAAATATCATGCTATTGAGCATAATTAACGTCAATTAACGCTCCTCTGCCACCGGAAATTGTCCGTTTTCGCGTCTTCATCTACCGTTTCAGTATTTTTTAGCATTTTTTCTGACATAATTGGCTCACCTTTGCGTTTTCAATTTCACATGCATCCAAAGAGGCTCCTTTCTTTACTTCTTCTTTTATTTACATCTCTTTGTGCATCAGCACAAAACGGGAGAATTTCCGGCAAGCTGACCGATAGTAAAAATAACGTCCTTGCGTACGCTACCCTTACCCTCCTTCGGACCGATTCCACTGTTGTAAACGGCAGCCTGAGTGATGATAACGGAAAATTTGAGCTGGACAATATACCCGCAGGCAATTATTTGTTGCGAATCAACGCGCTAGGCCTCACTACCAAAATAATTGGCGATGTAAGCGTGAGCGAAGCTAAACCTGTAAAAGACCTTGGAACCATTTCCCTTGCCATATCCAGCAAAACTCTCGATGAAGTACAAATAAGCGGCGAGAAGAGCGTGATGGAAATGCAGGTAGATAAGAAAGTATTTAATGTAGATAAGAATATTACAACCGCGGGCGGCAGCGCAACCGATGTGCTGGCTAATGTGCCCTCTGTTTCTGTGGACGTAGACGGCGGTCTCAGCCTGCGGGGCAAAGGCAACGTAACCGTACTCATAGACGGCAAACCGGCCACACTGCTGGGAGGAGATGTGCAAAGCGCTCTGCAAGCGCTTCCCGCAGCAAGCATTGACAATGTAGAGATCATTACCAATCCGGGCGCCAGGTATGATGCCCAGGGGGTGACCGGGATCATCAATATCATTACCAAACGCGACAAAAAGCTGGGGCTGAACGGAAGTGTGAACGCAGGCGCGGGCACCCGCGACAAATACAATGGCGGCCTTAGCCTCAATGCGAAGAACACTAAATGGAATGTGTTCTTCAATTCTAACTACCGCAATAACAAGAACCTCAACCGCACCACTACATTCAGAGAGAATAATAATGTTCACGCAGGCGATGAGTCTTATATCAATTATGAAGAGAGCCAGAGGCGATTTGTGGGGTGGTTCAATTCCATAGGTGCCGAGTATATCATTAATAAGAACAACTCCATCACCCTTACCCAGAATGTGAACTATATGCAATGGGGTAATAAGGGTGTGGCCACTTTCTGGACCAGGAACGCCATGAGCGATGGTGGGGCAGACGTGGATACGACCAATGTTAAACGCCGCGAGTCTGATGGCAGAGGCGGACCAATTTCTTGGGCATCTAATCTTGATTACAAACACAAGTTCAATAAGGAAAAACAGGAGTTAACAGCGAATGTTAACTACTCCATCTCTAATACAAGGCACGACCAGTATTATACAACTATAAACAACAACGACAGCTCGCAATACGACTACAACATGTGGGAGCTGGCCCCCAGCGTAGGGGTTAATAGCAGCATGAATGCACAAGCCGACTTCACGACACCGTTCCTCGGCAAAAATGGCAAGCTGGACGCAGGATGGAAAACGCAATTGTTCTGGTTCAGAAGCCACAATAACCCGTTATTATTTAATGCGGGCATTAATGCAGATACTGTCTTTAACCCAACGTTTTATAACAAATTCAATTACCTGCAGCAAAACCATGCAGTATACACCAGCTACAACAACCAGCTGGGCGACTTCGGCTATATGGCGGGTCTCAGGCTGGAATATACATCCTACGACGGCAAAGTGCAGCGCCTGAGCAAGACCGCAGCATTCACTCCGCTGACGACCGAATTCCTGAACCTGTTCCCTTCCCTGTTCCTCTCTTATAAACTACCGAAGGACCAGTCGGTATACCTGAACGCTTCGCGCCGCATCAACAGGCCTAACTTCTGGAACATGATGCCGTTCGTTGACCTGAGTAGCCCACAGGACACAAACATGGGTAACCCCAACCTGCAACCTGAGTTCATCTACAATACCGAACTGAGTTATAACAAGCTCTTTAAGAAAGGGCACAACATCATTGCCAGCCTTTACTATCAATATACAGATGGCATGATAGAACGCTATCGTAAATTCTATTATGATGGCACAAGCTTTTCCCAACCACAAAACCTGAATACCGGTATTACTTACGGAGCAGAAATAATAGGCAGGATGCAGCTGATGACCGGTTGGGACGCAACCGTGAACTTTAATCTTTTCAGGAACGAAGTAAGAGGCACTAATATAGCACCAGAGCTGAATAATAGCGGTACAGCTTACTTTGCTAAGGCTAACACCAACGTGAAGCTGCCGGCAGGATTCTCCCTGCAAGTGAACGGCAACTATGAATCGCCTAAGGTACTGGCGCAGGGCACGCTCAATGAAGTGTATTGGTTAGACATTGCCTTGCGCAAAAACCTCCTGAAGAATAAAGCTACATTGGTACTAAATGTATCGGACATTTTTAACACCAGGAAATACACTACCAACTACGATTACGTTACTTACTATCTCCAGGCATACCGCGACCGCGAAACACGCATCGGCAATATCTCGTTCACTTATCGCTTTGGTAAAGACCAGATGCCACAAGTGAAGGGAAGTAACGAAAAACAACGCCCAAGAAAAACTGATAAGAAAGACGAAAAGCCTGCTGAAAAAGAAAGAAATAACCTGAAAAGCGACGACAGCGAAGGTGGTGGAAGTGGCGGTGGAGGTAAGTAATTACCTGATGATAACTGTTCTTATTTCTGTTGTTTGTTTCACCATTAGCCGGGGCTTGCCATCAGGAGTGAAAATATCATCTACACAAGCGGATATCTGAAGGTAGCCGGGCTGGCTAAAGGAACATGTCTGCAATTTCCCGAGCTCATCAGCCCCGATAAAAACTTTACCTATATCACCGGGGTAGCGTTTTACCAGCAGTTTATCTCCGGCAGCAATTGCCACAAATACAGAATCAGCCAAAGGAGTGCTTGCTTCATCAAACGTAAATGATAAACCATCCTTGCGCGTTATTACGGCCGGGAACTCTCCTTTAAATGCCGGGAACCGGTTAGACCATGCGAAAGTAAAAGGTTCCACCGTTTCATCGCCCTGCACTACCCAATACACACTATCGGCAAAATCGAGATCTTCAAATATATGTCCCTCTATTGCCGTCCGGTCATATTCATTATCATGTCCCTGGTTCAGCGTAAAAGCATTTACAGCTACGAAGCCCGCATTAGCATGCTCGGTAGCTGTTGTTGTATTAGAAGGATTGTCGTAAAATACAGCGGAGGCATGTTCAGATTTGGTGACATGTCCATTGAACACATGTACGACCTTTATGCTATACATAGCGCCATATACACTATCCCGTGCGGGCAAGAGTATCGGAGGAACTGCAGTTTCAAGTGTGCTGTCAACAGGCTGCACGGGGTCACCAGGCTTACAGCCTGCCAGCGACACCAGGAGCGTCGCAAAGACCAGTGACCGTGCAGACAATAACTTCATGCTTAAGCTCTGAAGATAATAAGAGGATTAAGTCCTATTAGTAAAGATAATAAAATATCCTTCGCATGTATATGCAAAGGATATATTTTTTGCGGGGGATGGTGTACTATATTAGTTATGAAGCGGATAACTGTCATAAAGAATATTTGAGAAAAACAGCGAAATCACGAAAGATTCCGCTGTGATAAATCCACCCTCTACGTGGGATAAAAAACTGTTTGAAAACGTTTTATATCTCTATTAAGGTGTAAATGGAAAGGGGTAAAGGCAAGTATTATTAACTATCAGTTGAGATTTATTGTCTTAACAATTGCTCTTTCATTAATAACGGCAAATATCTTACCCATATGATTGGGCCATGCCAGCACCTTCCAGGGAACAATCTCTATATAGGCAGGGGCTGTAGAAGATGAAGCTGCCAAACCACTTAGCTCTGCTGCAGTAATGGTTACATTACCTGCATTCCCATGATAAGACTTCAGGAAGGTAGTAGAACCTGAAACGATCATCACATACACCGAATCAGCGCTTTTGGTATTAGCGGTCGTAAAATTCAATACCATGCCATTCGCCTTCGTTATGTCGGTTGGTATTGTACCGGTATAGTCAACAAATGGATAAACTGTTCCATCTATGTTGTATCCGAATGCCGGCACATTCGAGCTTCCGGAAACATTCCAGTTGATATTGCCATCAAGGCCGAGCGTAGTAGGTGTTTGCGTCGGAATTCCGGCCGTTACCAGATACGAATTATTTGCATTTTTGGTAAGCGCATTGCTGTTCACTGTTACAGTACCGCCGTCTACGAGAGTACTGCTGCCAATAGCATCATAAAAGGCTGCAATGCCCATTTCGGTTGACAGCGTAACCGGGAAGCCTGAGGCTGTGTAGGTGAAATCCATTTGAAGGGCAATAAGAGCGCCATGCACGCCTGCAGGCTGAGGCTTTGGTGGCTCCGGAGCTGTAGGAGTAGTATTGGTTGGCACTTCAGGCTCCGGGGTTTCTTCCGGTGTACAAGAAGCGAATGCAAGCATCAAGGCTGCCGGCAATAAGAGTAATTTTGACTTTTTCATATCAGTAGTTTTTGAGGACTTATCAATTGCAAGAACTTCCTTGCTTTGTCAACACAAAAGTATCTAGCCCATTAAGGGCGTCCTATACACTCTTTACGGTATTTTTCCCTACGTACTGGCACGGATGCCACAGACTTGTCAATGGGGAACGCGCCTAGATGAGATTCCTTTCCAGCGCGTATTTAAGCAGGCCAACAATGGTTTTATTGTTGGTTTTGCGCAGCATGTTTTTTCTATGGGTTTCTACGGTACGCTCACTTATAAAGAGTGCCGCCGCTATCTGTGCATTGCTCATTTCTTCTGATATGAGCTTTAGTATTTCCAGTTCCCGGTCGGTTAGCTTCACTTCTTCAGCCTGTTCCTGCTTGCGCTGCTTATTTACTGCATAGGCAGTGATAGTATCAGAGACTTCCTGGCTGAAGTACATCTTGCCCATTGATACTGCGCGTATGGCACCAAGCAGCTCTGTATCATTCACATTTTTCAGAAGGTATCCTGTTGCCCCCGCCTCTATCATTTCCATAATATGAGTGGCGTCATCGTGCATTGAAAGAGCGATCACCGGCAGCCCGGGATAGAATTCTTTTATCTTTTTGGTAAGCTCCATGCCATTGAGGCCGGGCATATTGATATCAACAAGAGCAACATCCGGCTGAGATTTCGGGAGGTCGTCAAATAGCGACAAGCCATTGTCATACATAGCGGCTATTTCAAGGTCCTTCTGTTTTTGCAACAAGGCCTTGAGTCCGTCTAGCAGTATATGGTGGTCGTCGGCAACGACGATTCTGATCTTGCTCATCCGGTAGAGGGGTAACCAATTAAATATACAGCAAATTTAGCTGATATCAGAGCATCTTCAGGGTAAATATTATGTTAGCTGCAGGCACAGATTTTTGCCATCGGGGGGCTCCGGTAAGTATGCAGAGCTTACGTTGAGGCCCTAGGAAGCTGTTTTAGTTCCGGATGACATACCCTCCAGGAAGCTATGAACCTTGCTCATGCTGGTCACTTTATCGGCCAGCAGCATGAAGTTCTTCCCCACTTGCTTCAGGCGGGCGTTATTTACACTCTTCTGAATGTAACCGAGTATGTGGTTAAATACCTCTGATTCGAAATATGGGGAATCAGGATTGTTTACAAAATAAAGGCGCAACTGGTTATTCTTTAATATCAGTTTTTCAAACCCCAGCTCACAAGCTAACCTGCGGCAACGGATGGTGGTAAAGAGTTCCTCTACCTGTTCGGGTATGGGGCCAAAGCGGTCGCGCAGCTCGTTGGTAAAAGCAATCAGCTCTGCTTCATCCTCCACGTTGTCCAGCTGGTTATAAAGCGAAAGGCGCTCTGTAATATTCTCCACATAGCTGTCCGGTATCAGTATTTCCAGGTCGGTGTCTATGGTGCAGTCGCTCACATAGTCGTTCTTTCGTTCCAATTCTTCTTTAAAGACGTCTTTGAAGTCAGAAGTTTTCAGCTCACGCATCGCTTCGGCCAGTATTTTTTGATACATCTCGAAGCCTATTTCTGCTATGAAGCCGCTTTGCTCTCCACCCAGCAGATTACCCGCACCCCGAATGTCCAGGTCGCGCATGGCGATCTGGAAACCACTGCCTAACTCATTGAACTGCTCCAGTGTCTGTAACCTCTTCCTGCTATCATCGGGTAAGGTGAGCATAGAAGGTGCCATCAGGTAACAGAATGCTTTTTTGTTGCTGCGTCCCACACGTCCGCGAAGCTGGTGCAGATCGCTAAGGCCGAACTGGTGCGCGTTGTTGATGATGATAGTGTTGGCATTAGCTATATCCACACCGCTCTCCACTATGTTCGTACAGCAGAGCACATCATACTTCCTTTCAATAAAATCAAAAAGGGCTTCTTCCAGCTTGTGTCCTTCCATCTGTCCATGCGCCATGCCGATCTCCAGGTCCGGGCAAAGATTGCGCAGAAGAGATACCATATCCGGCAGACTTTGTACGCGATTGTGTATAAAGTATACCTGCCCTCCACGTTCCGTTTCATAGTAGAGCGCGTCACGGATGGCGAATTCATTGAAAGCAATCACCTCAGTATGCACAGGCTGCCTGTTCGGGGGCGGTGTGTTCATTATGCTCAGATCCCGGGCGCTCATCAGGGAAAACTGCAGGGTTCGCGGAATTGGGGTAGCTGTTAACGTCAGGGTATCTACATTAGCCCGCAATGCCCGGAGTTTCTCTTTGGCCGAAACACCAAACTTTTGTTCCTCATCTACTACCAGCAGGCCAAGGTCTTTGAATTTCACATCCTTTGAAAGGAGTGCATGTGTGCCTATAATGATATCGACCTTTCCTTCAGCCAGGCGTTTCAGGGTTTCTTTCTTATCCTTTGTTGATTTAAACCGGTTTACATAATCTACGGTACAGGGGAAATCTTTCAGACGTTCTTTAAATGTCTGGTAATGCTGGAAAGCCAGGATAGTAGTAGGCACCAGCACCGCAGCTTGCTTGCTATCTGCCACAGCTTTGAAGGCCGCACGTATGGCTACCTCCGTTTTACCAAAGCCAACATCACCGCAAACAAGCCTGTCCATTGGCGAAGGCGACTCCATATCGCGCTTTACATCAGCTGTGGCCTTACTTTGATCGGGGGTGTCTTCGTAGAAGAATGAAGCTTCCAGCTCAGTCTGCAAGTAGCTATCGGGTGAAAATCCAAAGCCTTGTGAAGCCTTGCGTTTGGCATATAGTTTTATGAGGTCGGCGGCAATGTCTTTTACCTGCTTCTTGGTTTTGTTCTTCAGTTTTTCCCATGCGTCGCTACCCAGCTTATTTACCTTAGGCACGGTGCCTTCTTTACCGGTGTACTTGCTGATCTTGTGAAGGGAATTGATATTCACGTACAGCACATCATTGTCTTTATAAATTATGCGGACCGCCTCCTGCAGGTTGCCGTTCACCTCTATTTTCTGCAGACCGCTATACTTGCCTACACCATGATCTATATGGGCAACATAGTCTCCCGGCTGCAGTTCGCGAAGGGCACGCAGCGTGATCGCCTTCCCCTTGGTATATGCTTGCTTTACTTTGTATTTGTGGTAGCGCTGGAATATCTGGTGATCGGTATAGCAAACTACTTTCTTATCGTGATCTATAAAACCTTTGCTGATAGCTGTAGGCACAGGCACGAAACCGATACGCGCATCCAGGTCCTCGAATATGCTACGCAGCCTTTCCAGCTGCTTAGGATTCTCCGCGAAAATGAATGAACCATATTGTGCCGCCGCTCTCTTTTGCAGGTCCGAGATCAGCATATCGAACTGGCGATTAAAAACAGGCTGCTCCTCCGTTGCAAATTGAATAGTGGTAGTTATTTCATCGCCGGTAATGCGCTCCAGCGAATGGTTGTAGAATTCCAGCAGGTGGCGCTTCTTTACCAGTTCCTGCCAGGTCTCCTGTGTTTCGAAATCGGCACGGCTGAGCTGTTTCAGCCATTCTTCCTCATGATCTACTGCCACCTGGCCTATATCTATCTTCTCCGGCAGATCAGCTTCCATTTTACCGATGCGGCCGATTGTGTACGAAAGATCCTTTGCCCAAACTACGGTATTCACAGGCAGAAATTCGAATAAGGATATTTTCTCCTGCGCCTCGAATTTGGTTTCTATATTTGGAATAATTGAAACCTGCAATAGCTTACGTTCTGAAAGCTGGGTTTCGGGATTAAAAATGCGAATGCTATCCACCTCATCTCCGAAAAGCTCAATGCGATATGGATGCTCGTTACCAAATGAATAAATATCGAGTATACCACCGCGCATGGCAAACTGCCCCGGCTCGTATACAAAATCTTCTCGCTTGAAACCAATACCGACAAATTGTTTCATCAGTTCTTCAACATTCAAAGTCTCACTCACCCTTATATTGATGATGTTGCCGGAAAGTGCGTCAGGATTAACAACTTTCTCAAAAAGGGCTTCAGGATAGGTTACCAATACTTTCTTGCTCACCTTTTTACCGCTGAATTTCGTGAGCGCCTCGGTGCGAAGCATTACGTGGCTGCTGTTCAGCTCATTAAAGTGTCCGATGCGTTTGAACGAGTCGGGAAAGAGGCAAACATCCAGCGCTCCTGTGAGCTGTTCCATATCGTTATGGAAATACGCGGCCTCCTCCTTATCATTTAGAATGAAGACATGGTTGGCGTCACTGAGTTGCCAGATAGTAGCTGCAATAAAGTTGATGGAAGAGCCCCGAAGGTTGTCCAGGCACACACGCATTTTTGTGTCGGGGAATGAAATGCCGGCCGCTATTTGTTTTAAGCGGATATCATTCTGATACAAACCCAGCAACACCTGCAAATTCATGCGGCTGCAAATTTA
>CAMPKR010000047.1 GCA_946887345.1 uncultured Bacteroidota bacterium
GAGGGGAGTCGGTGTTGGTTTGCGCGAGCGGCTTAATTGCTCATGCCCGGTCACTGTAAACCTCCCCGGCCCGGCCACCCCCAAGGTCCGGCGGGCCACCCCTCCTAAAAACAGGAGGGGAGTTTTCAAGTTTTTTGGGATGGTTTTTTGTGGATATGTTATGAGCTTATGAAGGATAAAATGAGGAAATTTGCAGGGATATGAAGTTCCAGATAGACAGGCCATACCCGCCGGCAGGAGATCAGCCTGAAGCGATCAAATTGCTGGTAAAGGGATTGAAGGAAGACGATCCGTTCCAGACGCTTTTGGGTGTAACGGGCTCAGGTAAGACCTTTACCGTTGCCAATGTAATACAAGAGGTGCAGAAACCTACCCTGGTGCTGACGCACAACAAAACGCTGGTGGCACAACTGTATGGTGAACTGAGGCAATTCTTTCCTGGGAATGCAGTGGAGTACTTTGTATCCTACTACGATTACTACCAGCCTGAAGCCTACATACCAACGAGCAATACCTACATAGAAAAAGACCTTTCTATCAATGAGGAGTTGGAAAAACTGAGACTGCGTGCTACATCTAATTTGCTGAGCGGCAGGCGGGATATTATTGTTGTAGCTTCTGTTTCCTGTATCTATGGTATAGGTAACCCTACAGAATATGCGAATGGTATCATCCGCTTTAAGAAAGGAGACAATGTAGGCCGGAATGGATTCCTGCATAACCTTGTCAACTCGCTATATAGCCGTAGCCAGGGCGACTTTAACCGTGGTAGCTTCAGGGTGAAGGGCGATACTGTAGACATCAACCTGCCCTATGTTGATTATGGATACCGCATCACTTTCTTTGGCGATGAAGTAGAAGAAATAGAAAGTTTTGAACCTGATACCGGCAAGCGCATAGGAGTAATGGAGAATGCAGCGATCTTCCCGGCCAACCTGTACATGGCGCCGCGTGACCAGATGATGAAAATACTGCACGAGATACAGGATGAGATGAACGCACAGTCGGAATATTTTAGAAGCATAGGCAAGCATATAGAAGCCCAGCGCATAAAAGAGCGCGTGAGCTACGACCTGGAGATGATACAGGAACTGGGCTTCTGTCCCGGTATAGAAAACTATTCCCGCTTCCTGGACAGGCGTGAGCCGGGCACGAGGCCTTTCTGCCTGATAGATTATTTTCCTGATGATTTCCTCCTGGTGGTGGATGAAAGCCACGTTACTATCCCGCAGATAAGTGGGATGTATGGAGGAGACAGATCAAGGAAACTGAACCTGGTGGATTATGGATTCAGGCTGCCATCGGCGCTGGATAACAGGCCGCTGAATTTTCATGAATTTGAGAAAATGCTGAACCAGGTGATATTCGTGAGTGCAACGCCGGGTAAGTATGAACTGGAGCAAAGTGGCGGCGTGGTGGTAGAGCAGATAGTAAGGCCTACAGGGCTTTTAGATCCGCCGATAGAAATAAGACCAAGCACCAACCAGATAGATGATCTGCTGGATGAAATAGACAGGAGAGTAACCAAGGGCGATCGCGTACTGGTGACAACACTCACCAAGCGCATGGCCGAAGAAATGGATAAATACCTAAAGCGGATAGATGTGAAGAGCAGGTATATACACTCTGAAGTGGATACGCTGGAGCGGGTAGAGATACTTCGTGACCTGAGGCTGGGTGTGATAGATGTGCTCGTAGGTGTGAACCTGCTGCGTGAAGGGCTGGATCTGCCGGAAGTATCGCTGATGGCGATACTGGATGCGGACAAAGAAGGTTTCCTGAGGGATGAGCGGAGCCTGACGCAGATGGCAGGGCGTGCGGCCCGTAACGTGGACGGCCTTGTTATATTCTACGCAGATAAGATAACGGAAAGTATGCAGCGCACCATGGATGAAACACAGCGGCGCAGGGAAAAGCAAGTGGAATACAATCGGCAACATGGTATTATTCCGCAGACGGTGCGTAAGAGTAAGGAGCAGATAATGAAACAGACATCGGTTCTGGATATTAAAGGCTACAACGAAAACGATCCGTATGCAGTGACTGAAACACTTACGGCAGCAGCTGAAGATAATGTGAGCTACGAGAACATTGCCCAACTGGACAAGTTACTCGGACAGACCAGGAAAGCCATGGAAAAAGCAGCCAAAGAGCTTGATTTTATGGAAGCAGCAAGGCTGAGGGATAAGCTGTTCCTGTTGCAGAAAGAAAAAGAGGCGATGAAGTAGAATTTGGAGCTCATGCGGCGCTTATTTTTAATGCGAATTAACCCGTGGCTAAATTATTGGCACAATAGGGGGATTTAGCGGCTGAATATTTGGCTATACCACATATTTTATATAATTTTCTACGTCCAAAGCGGGTGTCCGTATTGGGCCTTATTTGCCATATATGAAAGTGAAACTTTACTCTAAACTTTTTTTCGTTTTATTGCTTTGTTCGTTCCCGAATTTGTTGAAGGCGCAAATCAATATTACGACCGCTGACACCTCTATTTGCGAGGGTTATCAATTTCAGCTTCATGCAGACCTGAATGGCCGGACGCCTGTGCCAATTAATTTTCAACAGAACAATGTTTTTTCCGGCGTCATTAACCTGGGCTTTTCGTTCGTATTCTATGGAACGGCATATACACAGTGTATTGTTTCTCCCAACGGACAGATATCTTTCAATACAGGTAGTGCTAATATGCCCGCTGATAACGTAGTGGACGAGGCAGTGCCCGGAGAGACCAGTACGCTTAACTCGATAATGTGTCCCTGGATAGGCCTTGATATAACTGCCGGTGGAACAATTGATTATGCGCAGATGGGTACGGCACCTAACAGGCGCTTTGTGCTTACATTCTGTTCAGTGCCTATGTTTACCTGCACTAACTATACAGTTTCTTTCCAGGTGGTGCTTTATGAAACAAGCAACCAAATAGACATGCATCTTATCCGCAATCCCGGGCCACAATGCAGTACGTGGAACTTCGGCCGCTCTATACAGGGAGTACAGGATGCTGCAGGTATCAATGCCACTACGGTTCCGGGCCGCAACTGGCCGTTTGCGTGGGGCGGCACCGAGGACAGCCACAGGTTCAGTCCCGCAGGGCCTAACAGCTATACTGTAGCTGCAATACCACACACACATATACCCGACCAGACTTCTACTATCCGATGGTATGCAGGAGGTTTCCAGATAGGTACGGGAGCGAATTACCAGTATACCTATATTTCATCGCAGACGATAGTAGCAATGGTGTACAATTGTCCTGACACTCTATCGGATACCGTGGACGTGACTGTGAACCAGATATATAATATAACAAGTGTTGATTCGACCAATCCATCGCAGTGTGAAGCTCCTGACGGAACAATAACACTCTTTGGTTTCTTCCCAAACCTGACTTACGACATTTTCTATACCGATGTGCTGGGCAACCCGCAGACGCTGACAGCTACTGCAGATAATGCAGGCGGACTGCTGATAACGGGATTGGTAGCAGGTAACTATACGAACTTCTACGTGGTATCGCAGGAAGGATGTACCAGCAACGTGTATACACCTATACCACTGTATGATGATGCGGTGTTTATAGATACGGCAGTTGCGGTGTTCCCGATACTGTGTAATGCGAATGACGGAAGTATTACGCTCCAGGGCCTGGTGCCGGGAGTGACTTATACGGTAAATTACCTGTACAACTCTACGCCTTTTACTGTAGTGCTGGTAGCAGATGCGAATGGTGACGTGAACATACCAAACCTTGCATCTGGTACGTATACAAACATAACAGCATCAACAACGAATTGTACATCGAACGCAATGGGGCCGCTGACGCTTATAGACCCGATACCTGTAATAGATGATGTGATACCGAGTCCGCCGAGCCTGTGCCGCGGCAGCGATGGTTACCTGACTATAACGGGAATGTTCCCGGATTCCAACTACGTAGTGCGATACCTGTTTGAAGGGGTAGTGTACACAGTGCCACTTGTGGCCAATGGTGCGGGAGAAGTAATAGTACCGGGACTAAGCGCGGGATTATATGATGATATTACAGTGCAGTTGTTATCCTGCCAGTCGAACCAGGCAGGCCCGGTTACGATAGTGAACCCTGCGATAACTGCGGATTTTACGTTTGCGTTGCTGCCAGGTTGTACAGAAGACACAGTGATGTTTACGGATATTTCACAGGGGTCAGCTTACCCTTTTGAGTATGTATGGAAGTTTGGTGACGGTACTACAGATACGGCGCAACACCCGATGCATATCTATGATGAGCAGGCAACTTATCCTGTGACATTAATAATTACCGATAGCGTGTGTATAGATTCAGTAACGCATGACGTGATCATCAATCACCCGCTGTTGGCGAACTTTACCGTGGACTTTGAAACTATCTGCCAAAACGGAACTGTGAACTTTACAGATGCATCGACCGCTACGCCACCAACTACTTACTATTGGGATTTTGGCAATGGCGAAACGAATTCTTTTGGTGTGCCTACGGTTGCTTCTGTGTATCCGCATCCGGGAGACTATACGGCGATGCTTGTAGTTACAGACTTTATAGGTTGTAAGGATACGGCTTACAAGGATATAAGAGTAGACTCGCTGACGGTGATCACCGCTGACTTCAAAGACGACATGATATGTGCGGGTGAAGAAATAGTAGTGTTTGCAGGTTATGCAGACACAGGAAGTACGGGCGTAAACTGGGATTTCGGAGACGGTATCATTAAGCTGGATTACGGACATGATATGCAGCACGCTTACGAGAACGCCGGTGTTTACAATCTTCATATTATAGCGACGGGTAGGGTTTGTGATGATGTGGATTCGACATATGTGATAACAGTGCAGCCAAATCCACAGATCAATTTAGGTCCTGACACATCTTTATGCCCGGGTTCAGGAAACCTGATATTGATGGACCTGGTAAACGCAGGTAACCCTGCTGCAAGCTGGAAATGGCTGCTGGGTGATGCGCAAATAGACGGCACTTCCTTTAACCAGAATGTAACGGAGCCGGGAAGGTATACATCGATAGTAACTATTGGAGCATGCTCTGCAGTGGATACTATTTTGGTAGAAAAGGGTTGCTACGTAGATGTGCCGAATGCTTTCAGCCCGGATGGAGACAGCCGTAATGATTATTTCATTCCACGCCAGTTATCATCAAAGAATGTGAAAACCTTTAAGATGCAGATATTCAACCGCTGGGGCCAGGAAATATTCCTTACTACCGATATTGGCGGTCGTGGCTGGGATGGCAGGTTCAATGGAGAGCCTCAGCCACAAGGTGTTTATATTTACCTGATAGATGTGAGTTTTGCCAACGGTGTAGTGGAAAAGAAACAGGGAAATGTGACCCTGCTGAGATAGCGACAAAAGAAGATATTTTGAATATTAGAAATGGTTGAAATTGCAACCATTTCTAGTTTATATATGATGAATATATATCCAACATTTTTGCCAAAAAAGCTGTCTTCATTTTTATAAGTATCTTTAAGGCTCGGTCTAAATGCCCTTGCTACGGATCAGATTTGTATTCGAATAATTTTTGTAAAAAGATGAAGAATAGATTGTTTGGGGTCTTGCTATTGTTGCTGCTCAGCGGCACAGCTATAGCTCAGCCACTGCCCTGTCCCCCTAATAACACGACCTTTCTTACCGGTACAGGAGACACCGCCATATGCCGCGGCAGTTGCGCTCCGCTGAATGTAACCAGTACAACAACACTGAAATCGACAACAGAATATGTTGTTTCTTCCATCCCGTACCTGCCTACGACTTTTACCGGTGGTACACCTATCCTTGTGGGTATAGATGATATTTACAGCCAGGTGCTGCAATTGCCTTTCGACTTTTGCTTCTTTGGTATTAAATATAACCAGTGCGTGATTGGCGCCAATGGCCAGATATGCTTTAATACAGCCCTGGCGGGCGCTTATAATCCATGGCCCATATCGGGTGGGCTACCGGGCAACCAGAATGACGGCACACTTAACTGTATAATGGGTGCTTATTATGATATTGACCCATCGCTGGGTGGAAACATACGCTATGCTACCTATGGTACTGCTCCCTGCCGCACCTTCGTGGTGTCGTGGGATAATGTGCCTTTGTTTAACCTTTCTAACTGTCCCGGTCTTTTCGGTACACAGCAGATCGTTCTTTATGAAACTACCTATGCTATAGATGTATTTATACAGGAACGCCCGATATGCCTGAACTGGAACAGTGGTAATGGCATACTGGGTATCATGGATGCGACAGGTACCGGTTACGCTGTTGTGCCCGGCTACAACGGCGGAGCGTGGGATGCCTTTAATGAAGGCTGGCGCTTTACGCCAGATGGTGACCCGGCATGGACCTATACCGTATTTGACTCTTTGAATAACGTGGTAGGTACACAAACAACAATAGGTTCTACAGCTTCTGCTACGCTGACTGTTTGTCCTGATGTGACATCAAGGTATTTTATAAAAGGTGTGGCCAGTTCTAACTGTGACTCACTGATAAAATGGGATACGGTGAAGGTTACCGTGGGCTGGGATCCGGATATAGACTCTTCTGAAGCTTATGATGTATCGGGCTGCGGTATGTTTGACGGAACGATAAATCTGTGGGGTGGCCTGCTGCCAGGTGATACTTTTATTATACACTATTACAAAGATGGTCTGCCGCAGCCCAATGTTATAGACATCGCGGATGCGGACAGCCTGGTGCAGATAACAGGACTCGGTGCGGGCAGCTACAACTATATTTATATAACCACGAGCCTTGGCTGTATTTCGGATTCCGTAGGTCCGCTTGTAATTGATGATCCTACGCCTGTGATCACCAACGTAGCGACAACTCCGCCAAGCCTATGCCGTGCTTCCGATGCAACGATGACACTAGAGGGGCTATTGCCGGGCAGCACCTATGTGATCACTTACTCTGCCAACGGAACAACAGTGCAGATAACCCTGGTAGCTGATGCTAACGGACAAATATTTATAGGTGGATTACTGGCCGGATCGTACACGATAACGGCGACCCTGCTGACCTGTACCTCTCCGCCTTACGGACCGGTGCTGATTCAGAACCCGCCTGTTACGGCTGATTTCACATGGCAGTTGTTCCCGGGTTGTACAGAGGACACGGTGGTATTCTCAGACCTGTCATCAGGATCAGCTTATCCGTTTGAATACCTGTGGAACTTTGCTGACAGCACTACATGGAGTACGGATCAGAACCCGGTGCATATATATGAAGACCAGGGAACCTATTCTGTAGTGCTGATAATAACTGATAGTGTATGCCGCGACACTATTACCGATGATGTAGTTATCGATCACCCGCTGTTAGCAAATTTCACTGTGGATAATGATACCATCTGCCAGCATTCAACGATAAACTTTACTGATGCATCTACCGCTACGCCTCCTGTTTCTTATTTCTGGATGTATGGCACGGGTGATGTAAGCACATTCAACAGTCCGACACAGACTTATACCTATGACAGGTCGGGCAATATTATTGCAGCACTTGAAGTGACTGACTTTATAGGTTGTAAAGACACGGCTTACCAGCTGATACGCGTGGATTCGCTTTCGGTAGTGAATCTCAGCTTCAGCGATGATATTATCTGCGCGGGAGAGAAGGTAACAATAACTGCTACTTACGCCGATACAGGAAGCACCGGTGTGGTTTGGGATTTTGGCGATGGTATTATTTCCCCTGCAGTGGAAGGACATAGCATAGACCATTCTTATGAATATCCCGGTGTTTATAATGTACACTCTATCATTACGGCGAGAATATGTCCTGATGTGGATTCGGTGAAGCAACTGATAGTGGAGCCTCAGCCGCAGATCGACCTCGGTCCGGATACGAGCATGTGCCCTACCGCAGCACCGCTGATACTTCATGACCTGGTAAATGCGGGTAACCCGAGTGCTACATGGGAATGGAGACAGAATAACATACCAATGGACGAAACTTCGTTCAACATAACAGCGAATACGCCGGCGAGATATACATCGATAGTGACGATACGGGAATGTAGTGCTACAGATAGCATATGGGTAGCAATGGATTGCTATTTAGACGTCCCCAATGCATTCAGTCCCGATGGTGATAACCTGAACGATTTCTTCCTGCCGCGCCAATGGCTTTCCAGGGGAGTTACTACTTACAAAATGCTCATCTTCAACCGCTGGGGACAGGAAATATTCAGCACTACGAATATTAATGGTCGCGGCTGGGATGGCAAGTTTAATGGAGTGGATCAGCCCCAGGGAGTGTATGTATACGTGATAGATGTGACGTTTAAGGACGGCCGTAGTGAGCACAAACAAGGGAATGTGACGCTGTTAAGATGACGATAGAAGATTTGCTATATAATAGAGCCGCACTACAGAGCGGCTCTATTTATTTTAAGCGGGAGAGTGGTTAGCCGTATAGTTCCAGGTGAATGCTCTTTTTATCGTAACCCATGTTCACGATCTTGTGCCTGGCTTCATCTATCATGTTGCGCCAGCCGCAAAGGAAAAAATTAGCAGGGGGGCAATCCTTGCAGATAGATTCATAAATAGCATGAACGTAGCCCTTGTGCCCGTCCCAATCCTCACGGGAAAGCGTGGGGTGATAAGTGAAGTTCTCCAATGATTTTTCTAATTCGCGCATTTCATCAGCATAGAGCAGATCTGACTGGACGCGGGTTCCGAAAATGAGGTGAAGATTTTTATGAGGCAGATTGTGCTTGTCGATATAATGCAGCATGGAGCGGAAGGGCGCGATGCCTGTGCCTGTACAAACCATGATGATATCGCGGTCGATCTCTTCAGGTAAGGTAAATACGCCGTGAGGGCCACGAAGTGTGAATTCGCTGCCTTCTTTTATTTCTTTGAAGATATAGTTAGTGCCAAGTCCATCAGGAACATAGGAGATAAGCAGTTCGAATACATTGCTGCCGTCAGGCATGGATGCGATACTATAGCTGCGCCAGCGTTTATTCTTTTGCTCGTGTATAGGGAGATCAAGCGTAACGAATTGCCCGGGTTTGAAGGGGAAAGAATCAGTCTCCCGTAATTGTATAAAATAGCGGCGGGTATTGTGCGTTGCCTGCTCAATACGAGTTACTACACCTTGCTGCCATGGAGGGACCATACACAAATATAACATTAATTGCAGGGCTTTTAATGTTGGCTGCCCTTATTACTGTATTGTTTGAAATTATTGCGTATCCACGCCTGCAGTTCAAGCCCGCTGGCAGCACGGGCAAAATCGTAGGGCATGGGGTAGGCGTTCATAAATCTCCCTGCATCCTCGCCCGTAAGCCCTGTTATTTTTGTTACTACCGCAATATTGTAGCGGGTGGCGATGAATTTCTCCTGCTCGCCGGTTATGAACTGGTTTTTAAAGTGTTTTAGCTTTTTCTCCCTGCCCGTAAGTATGCTGGCCATTTTAGAGAAGATGCCATTAAAGCCGATACCGAATCCTACATAAGTCTCTATCTTCTCGCTTGCATCCCTTAGCGCTTTGCGGTAAATAATACTGCGCTCTATAGAGTCCATTTGATAGCTGTTTCCCCGTACCTGCACCTCAGGCAGTGCCAGGTCGGAAGGGACTAACGCAATCACCTGTGTGCTACCCGGCGTGATGTGGGTAGTTTCTCTGCGTGTATAGTACCCCAGGCGGTAATAGAATATCAAGTCGCCCACTGCCGCCTCAATGCGGAAACCGCCGAGGCTATCGGTGTACACGCTTTCGGCCGTACGTTTGTTGGCGACGAGAACATCTGCTATTGGTTTGTATGTTTTGGCATTGATGACGCTGCCCTGCATTACCTGGGCACTTGTGGCAAAGGGGAATATGAGCAGGCATATGAAAAGTAACCGTAGCATTAGTGCACAGGCTTTGACGTGAGGCTGTCTTTTACTTTAGGGATCTGCCTGTATTTCTCCCCGCTCATGTATGCTTTGTGTTTTGTCCTGATCCACATCTTCAGCTCAAGGTCTGTTGCGGTGCGGGCATAGTCGTAGGGCATGGCATTAGTGTTAATGAAATGAGCGAGCGTGTCGCCATTGAGTCCGGTGAGTGAATGAACAAGGTCGGGAGTGAAACGACTATCGACAAAGAGATCGGTCTCCCACCTGTAAAAGTCGTCCTGGAATTTAAAAGTGCGCTTGCTTTTTTGGGAGAACTGTTCGGCCAATACGGAGAAGGGACTCATAAAACCTGCATGACGAGCAGCAAGAGGGCGGGCGTAAGTGGTGCGCCTGTAGATGGAGTCTTTCTGGTATTTGGTGAGGCCAATGACTGTTGTTTCATCCAGGGTATAACTGATAGAGGCCATCTGCACGTGTATTTCCGCAACACCGATGTTGTATGGGACAGTCTTCTGCTGAGCTTTGTAACCCATAAGGGTGAAGGCAACTGCTTCGCCACCTTTGGCATCTATACTATAGGAGCCGTCTTCTTTGCAAAGAACTGACTCGCGGGTAACCAGGTTGGTGACAGCCACAGGATAGAGAGGCATCCCGCTCTCTTTATCGGTAATGCGGCCCACCATCTTTTGCCCATAGGAGGCAGCGGACAGGAGCAGGAAAAATATAAAAGCCAGGTATCGCAACAAAAACAGGCGAGGCCTTAAAATACCCCGCAGCAACCGAAAATATGTGAAAAAAAATATAGAGATTGTTAAATAGGGGGAATGGGCTTAATTTGCTGTAAAATTTGTGAGCAATGTCGCGTAATTCATTTTACCAGCGCCTGCAGAACGAGCTGCAGGAGATAAAAGATTCAGGACTTTATAAAACCGAAAGGGTCATAGAATCTGAACAAGGTGCGGAAATAATTGTGAATGGCAAAAAAGCATTGAACTTCTGCGCCAATAACTACCTTGGGCTTTCTTCTCACCCTAAGACAATAGAAGCCGCACATGCTGCCATTAATGAGCGCGGCTATGGAATGAGCTCGGTACGCTTCATCTGCGGAACGCAGGACATTCACAAAACACTGGAAGACAAGCTTTCTAAGTTCCTGGGGACTGGGGATACTATACTGTATGTGGCCGCCTTTGATGCCAACGGTGGTGTTTTTGAACCGCTGCTGAATGAGCAGGATGCTATTATATCAGATGAGCTGAACCATGCCTCTATAATTGATGGCGTGCGCCTGTGTAAGGCACAACGTGCCCGCTATAAGCACAATGATATGGCCGACCTGGAAGTGCAACTAAAAGC
>CAMPKR010000048.1 GCA_946887345.1 uncultured Bacteroidota bacterium
GTATAAAAAATGGCACATAAAAAAGGTGAAGGTAGTGTAAAGAATGGTCGTGACTCGCAAAGCAAACGCCTGGGAGTAAAGATCTACGGCGGCCAGCCGGCGCTATCAGGAAACGTAATAGTTCGTCAGCGTGGTACAGTTTATCACCCTGGTACTAACGTAGGGCTAGGAAGAGATTTTACGATTTTTGCTTTGAAGGATGGGATAGTGGAGTTTCGAAAAACTCGTACAAAAACTTTGATTTCAGTAAAGGAAGTTAATACAGCTATCGCCGAAGCCTAACCCGCTCTCGGCGATTTGCCATTATATAAGGTCTTTTTTTTTACCCTTAAATTCACACAGTTTATGGCAACAGCTAAAAAAGCAGCTAAAAAAGCTGCACCAAAGAAGGCAGCGAAAAAAGCTGCACCAAAGAAAGCAGCCCCTAAAAAGGCAGCAAAAAAAGCAGCTCCTAAAAAAGCCGCAAAGAAAGCAGCTCCTAAGAAAGCTGCAGCAAAAAAAGCAGCTCCTAAAAAAGCAGCAAAGAAAGCGGCTCCTAAAAAGAACGCTGCTCCTGCTAAAAGGAAAGCTGCTCCAGCTAAAAGGAAAGCTGCTAAAAAGAAGTAATCTAATTAGCAATTTCAGAAAAGGCCGCCAACTGCGGCCTTTTTTTATTGCCCTGCTCGCTCAGATACACCCAAAACACTTTTAATTACCTATCAATGTATCAGTGTTTACAGCTTTTAGCACAAGCAATTATATATGTGGTAGATATTGCTTCTTTTAAAAGAATGGTTTTATTTTGCTCTGCCCATTAGGGATAAGTTCTTTTCACGAAATGACATGTAAACAGCCTAAAAAAGGCTTTACATTAAACATTACAAACATATTAGCTCTCAGGAGCTATAAGATATAATAAGCTTAGCTTATTATCCCGGATGCTCCAGAACGGCCATTATTTTGATCAACACCAGGGGATAGTAACCATGCTTGCAATAAAGCGCAGGCGTAGTTTACTTGATGTTGGGGTGCCTGGCCGTACCTTGGGAATCAGTGACTACTAACCTGCGCCCTTTTTTTGTTTGTAACTCTGGCAGCAAATAGCTATTTTTAATACTCCCCAGCATGGCCAAATAGGGTTCCCCGATATTTAATAGTCACTGTGCAATTGTATTTGTAGCCCAATCTTATATCTACAAGTGCACTAAGAAGAACTCACATGATTGAAAACTCGTTTACACGGGAACAAGCTATCTCCGCCTGCAAAGACTATCGCCATCTGGTGGGTACCGCGTATGACGATACATGTACCGTAGTTGACGTTGTGGTTAGCCCGCTGGACCCACTTAACAAGTGGATATTCAACAATTTTTACGCAGAAAACGGCAATGCATCAAAATCGCTTGATTTTTATCACGGCCCGTTCTATGATGTACTGATCATTGCCTCCGCGGGCATGAAATACTCCGACCTGAGAAGTTTTTTAAAGGGAAAAGAACTTGAGTTTGATCCTACCAAATACTAAGCTCCGGCAGGTTTTATGTCCAGTACTCTTATTTGCAACTTAGTTTGACCGTTAAATTCATTTTCATCTATGGTGTACACCATATCGAAGGCACCTTTGGACACAATTTCAAATTTATCAGCCATATTGAAACCAACACCATCCATCACGTCCTGCTGGCCTTTCTGGCAAACCACAAATTTGATATGATTATCCTTTACCACCTTTGAATACCCTTTAAAGTCCTGAACCCCCCTGCTCAGAAATACCGGGCGCATATTATTCGGCCCAAAAGGTTCAAACTGGCTTAGAATATTGAAAAAAGGCTGCTTTATGTCGCTTAGCTGAAGTTCAGCATCTATTTCTATTTCAGGTATTAACAAGTGAGGTTCTATGGTGTTAGAGACCACTTCCTCAAACCTATTACAAAACTCCTCCACCTTGGCCGGTGAAAGGGTCATACCGGCTGCATAAAAGTGTCCTCCATAATTTTCAAGCAAGTCCCGGCAGCCATGTATCGCCTCATAAATATTAAAACCGGAAACAGACCGTGCAGAACCGGTTACCTTATCGTTTGACAAGGTCAATACGATGGTTGGTCGATAATAGTGATCTATCAAGCGCGAAGCTACAATTCCCACCACGCCTTTATGCCAGTGCGACTGGTAAAGCACCGTTGACTTACGGCCTGCCATCAGTTCATCACCTTGTATTAATGAAAGAGCTTCTTCCGTAATTGTTTTATCTATTTCTTTCCGCTCCGTGTTGTCTGATTGAAGCGCATTAGCCAGTTCTTCTATTTTTCCCTCATCTTCCTCGATAAAAAGATCCACAGCCTTACGGGCATCATCCATACGACCTGCTGCATTTACACGCGGCCCTATCACAAACACCAGGTCAGCAATGTGCATATTCCGCTGCACATTGGCTATTTTCTTCAGCGTCTTAATCGCCAGCGAGGGAAATTCATTAGCCTGCTTCAATCCATAGTAGGCAAGAATACGGTTCTCCCCATCTATCGGCACAATATCTGCTGCTATACTGGTAGCAACAAGATCCAGGTAGCAATAAACACTTTCCATTGGCCGTTTCCAGTAAAGTGCAAGGGCCGAAATAAGCTTGAAGCCTATACCGCAGCCACTCAATTCTTTAAATGGGTAGCTGCAATCCTCCTGTTTCGGATTAAGAATCGCTTTCGCAGGCGGTAGTTGCTCATCTGGAGTATGATGATCGCAAACAATTACATCTATACCCAGCGACTGGGCATAAGCTATAAGTTCTACTGATTTTATCCCGCAATCTAAAGTGATCAGCAGTGTATATCCACTAGCGTGTGCATGGTCTATCCCCTGCTTTGAAATACCATAACCTTCGCGGTAGCGATGCGGAATATAATATGCAATGTCTCCTTTATAATTTTTCCTAAGAAATGAATAGACTACTGCTACCGAGGTCGTACCATCTACGTCATAGTCGCCATAGACCATAATGCGTTCATGCCATTCTATCGCCTCTGAGATACGTTCCACGGCCTTTTGCATATCCTTCATCAGGAAAGGGTCATGCAAGTGTTCGTGCAGCGGCCTGAAAAAATCCTTTGCAGCATCATAGCTGCTAACTCCACGAACCGCCAGCAGGCGACAAACAGCTGGATGCACTTTCAGCGCCTCATACAATCCCTTCACCTGTTCCTTATCCGCAGGCTTCAATGTCCAGCGTTTGTTACCGTTATATGCCAAAGTCTAGTTGTTGTACTGAGCTGTGATAACTATTTACCCACCTGTCCAGTTTGTCATTAAATCCGTTCTTTCCCTGGTTGCTTGTAAAATCCCCCTCAGCCATTATTTTTTCCAGCAGCTCATCCTGCGCCCGGATACAACTGAGCGCAGTTTTATATGGTATGTGACTAAAGGATACCATCTCATAAACTGAAATGAACTTTTCAGGATAGAGTTTCCCCAATTCTTTTTCTATTTTTTTCCTTTCCAGGAATTTTGGATCTGCCACCTTATCGCGCATCTCTACAAAGTTGTTCAGAGCCAGCTCCGCCACAGCATCACCATTGGGTTTTCTGCGGTCGTCATATTCTTTGAAAATCGTCGCCCAGTCCTCACCATATTTGTCCATAAGGCCTGAAAGAACTGAGCAGTCTTCAAATCCCGCGTTCATACCTTGGCCATAAAAAGGGACAATAGCATGTGCCGCGTCTCCTATCAAAGCGCTCTTATCTTCGTAATGCCAGGGTGCGATATGGGTAGTAATGAGAGACGAGGTAGGATTATTAAAAAAGTCCGCCAGCAACGTCGGCATTTTCGGTAGAGCATCCGGGAAATGTTCTTTAAAGAAGCTCAGGACGTCCTCTTCATTCTTCAGTTTATCAAACGAAGGATTTCCCTCAAACGGAAAAAAGAGCGTGCATGTGAAAGTCCCATCCGCATTTGGCAGGGCTATCATCATAAAATTCTTCCGGGGCCATATGTGCAGCCCATTCTCTTCTAATTGCAATTTGCCGGCGTCACCAGGCGGTATAGATAACTCTTTATAACCGTGCTCCAGGTAAAAGTGTGCTGCATTTACCCGGTCGCGCTGTGCATAACTGCTGCGCAAAGCAGAAAAAGCCCCATCAGCTCCAAACAACAAATCGGCCTTTACCGTGGTTTGTGTTCCATCAGCAGTTTCGAAGTGCAAAATATTAGCTGCTACATCTACTTTAGTACAGCGCTGCTCAAAATATATCTTCACCCCGTGCTCTTCTGCAAGACTCATTAGTTTCTTATTGAGCTCTCCCCTGCTTACCGAATAAATTGCCTCATTGTTTTTACCATACTGCTGGAAAGCCGAACTTCCATCCGCCTGGTGAAGGTATCGCCCATACATGGGGATAGCTATCTTTTCCATCTCACTTCTGAGCCCGGCCAACTCCAGGGCATTCCAACCCCGCACGCTCATCGCAAGGTTGATGGAACGGCCTGCACCGATAGCAGCAGCACGCATATCGGGCCTGCGCTCATATATGCTTACATCAAATCCACGCTTTTTAAGGATAATGGATAGAAGCGAACCTACTAACCCCGCGCCTAAAATGGTAACTGACCGTGCCATTGATAAAAATTGGAGAGCAAAATAACTAAAAATAGCCCTACTTAGCCGCTATGGGGATGAATATCAGCTATTATTGGCTGTGCTTGTTAAAAAAATCTAATACCCAAAACCTCATACAATAAATTGTGTAGGAAGTTGTTACTTTTACGACCAATATAATCAGCCCATGCGACTTGCATTCTGGAAAAATAAAGCCGATAACGATAAACCGAAAAAAAAGAAAGCTGTCTGGAGAGAGTGGCTCGATGCAGCTGTTTTCGCCATTATCGCCGCTACCATCATACGCACTTTCTTTATAGAGGCCTATACTATTCCTACAGGCTCTATGGAAGGTAGCTTGCTTGTCAACGACTATTTATTCGTGAGCAAGGTTTCGTACGGCCCCAGGGTGCCAATGACGCCACTCGCTGTTCCCCTGGTTCATAATACTATGCCTCTGGTAGGAGGAGAATCGTATACTACCGCCGTGCAATGGGATTACCATCGCTGGTGGGGCTTTGGTGATGTGGAACGCAACGATGTGGTTGTATTCAATTTCCCTCACGGCGATACAGTAATAAAAAGCCAACCGGAAGCAGATTATTACACTGCCTGCAGATCTTATCGTGGTGGTCGCGATGCAGTTCTGGCCAGTGAGCCAATCATTGTACGCCCGATAGACAAAAAGGACAATTACATTAAGCGCTGCGTAGGTATCCCCGGCGATGTAGTTACTATAAAAGACGGAAAGCTATGGATAGGCAATGCCCCTGCAAAACACTATCCCCATATGAAAACAAGCTATTCGCTTGTACTTGCTCCCGGCGCCTCCGTAAGCCCGGAATTTCTGGAGGAAAGTGGCGTAAATCCTGAGGGTGATATCGGGATGGATCCTGATAACCAGAGTCAATATCTTATTCACCTCGAACAAGGCCAGCTGGGTGCTTTTAAAATACTACAGGGCGTTAGCCTGAGCCCCCGAATCAGAACAGCAGGACAAGCTAATCCTAACGTTTTCCCGTTTGACACTCAGCATTTCCCCTGGAACGAAGACAACTTTGGTCCTCTTACTATTCCTAAGAAAGGAGCAACTGTACAACTTACCCCTGAAAATATTGCCTTATATCGCCGGCTAATACAAGTATACGAAGGCAACAAGCTGGAAGAGCGCAATGACCAGATTATGATCAATGGTTCACCGGCAACCTCTTACACTTTTAAGATGGACTACTACTGGATGATGGGTGATAACAGGCACAACTCACTCGACTCACGCTTCTGGGGCTTTGTTCCTGAAGACCACATAGTAGGTAAGGCATGGTTCGTTTGGTTAAGCTACGGCCGCGGCGGCATGCTGAAGGATATGCGCTGGAGCAGGCTTTTGAGAGGTATACACACGCTGGAAGAATAGCAATGAAAATAAATACAATCCTGATCGTGGCCTCATTATCCTTGCTTGCATCCTGCGGCAGTGGCAATGAGGCCACTGATTCTACAGCTGGCAGTGGAACTGTAACGGCTTCCGGCAAAACGCTTTTCAACAGCAATTGCATTCAGTGTCACTCGATAACACAGGATAAGAATGGCCCTAAACTGGTAGGTTCCCTGGAACGCTGGGGTAACGATACCGTGCGATTGACTGCCTATATCAGAAACTCGCAGGAAGTGATAAAAACCGATCCCTATGCTGCAAAATTATACAAGGACTGGGGCAACATGCTCATGCCTTCGTTCGCTAATCTAAGTGATGCAGAGATCAGGGAAATAATTGCGTATATCGCAGAGGGAAAAGACTAATTGTAGCTATAGGCTATGTTTTTGCGCGCAGAAACCTGCACAAAAGGAAATCCCTTTGCCGCCGCTTCTTCCTTTATCTTTCTTACAGCTTCTTTATCGGTATTAACCATTTCAGGTGTCACCGGTTTACGTATGTCACCTACAAAGCCCTGGTATTTTAAACCTGAGATATCATCAGTTGGCAGAAGAACCTTTACTTTTTCCCAATCATCCTTTGACGCCACCACTATCTTGGGGCTTATTATTTCGGTCTTGCCGTTCGCGTATACAATTTTCTCAATAGAGTGCCGGCCGCATTTTACATTTTCCATTTTCAGGTAAACGAAACTCACCTCCTTATCGTCCACGCTCAGCACCTTTCCTACTATATTCTGACCGCTATGCAGGTATAGTTTGTCATCCTGGCCCATCGCTATCAAGGGCAGCGCAAAAAGAAACAGAATAGAAGTAAGTACTTTGTAAAAAGTTCGCATGTTTTGTTGTTGTTGTTGTGGGGTATAAAAGTACTTATTATGTCTCGCGATGCTAGCAGCATTACACATTCTTAACAAATATTTAGATACGTTTCTATTTGGTCGAAATATGACTTAATCGACTCACGAATACAGCAATAGTTAGTACTTTTACGCCCTATTCATACATATTTATGCCGGATACCCCTGTTGTCAAAAAGCCTGCATTATTCGAAACTGACAAAAAATCAGCTTTAGATGCTATTTCGCAGGCTCAATTCATAGCATTTGCTCCTTATATATTCCAGGCTTCTGTACTGCTGCGTGACAGTGGCATTTTGCACGAGGTAGAGACGAAGCGTTCCGCCGGTATCACAATCGATGAAGTAGTTGCTAAGGTGAATATGTCTCCATACGGAGTAAGAATCCTGCTCGAGGCTGGCTTGGGTATCGGCTTGGTTTACCAGCAGGATAATAAATTCTTCCTCGCAAAGACCGGACATTTTTTCCTGAATGATCCGATGTCTCGCATTAACACTGATTTCATGCGCGACGTTTGTTATGACGGTGCCCAGGATCTCAAAAAATCAATTGAAGACGGAAAGCCTCACGGCTTGCGTCACCTTGGTGCATGGCCAACTATTTACCAGGGCCTTTCTATACTACCTGAACCTGCTAAATCCAGCTGGTTCCATTTCGATCACTATTATTCAGACAATGCTTTCCCTGAAGCCTTGCCACTGGTATTTGCCTCCAACCCTAAAAAGATAATGGACATCGGTGCCAACACGGGGAAATGGACACTCGCCTGCCTGGAACACAACAGCCAGGTGGAAGTTGGCCTGGTAGATCTGCGCGTGCAACTGAATGTTGCCGAAAAGAACATTGCAGATGCCGGCTACTCGGATCGTGTTAAGCTTTACGAGCGTAATATGCTCGATCCCGAGACAACGCTGCCAAAAGATTATGACATCATCTGGATGAGCCAGTTCCTTGACTGCTTCTCCGACGATGAAATAGTTGCCATACTTGAAAAATGTCATGCTGCCCTGGACGATAGTGGCAGGGTATTTATCAATGAAACCTTCTGGGACAGGCAACGTTTTGAGGCTTCAGCTCTCAGCCTCCAGATGACCTCTCTCTACTTTACTACAATGGCGAACGGCAACAGCCAAATGTATGATAGTAAGGTATTTGTGCAGTTGATAGACAGAGCGGGTTTTAAGATCGTGAATCAAACCGACAATGTAGGTCTTAGCCACACCATCCTGGAACTCACCAAAAAATAACCTGAAATTTTTATACCAATAGTTTATACCATCTTTTATGAGCATTCTTAAAGAAGTTGATGTTTTAGTGATAGGCGCAGGACCGTCAGGCACTATTGCCGCCTCTATTCTTAATAAATCCGGCCTTAAGGTCCAGATAGTTGAGAAGATGTTGTTCCCGCGTTTTGTGATAGGTGAAAGTCTCTTACCTCGTTGTATGGAGGCCCTTGAGGAGGCCGGCTTTCTTGATGCTGTAAAGGCAAAGAAATTCCAGCAGAAAGACGGGGCCAAGTTTGTGATGGAAGATAAAGTATGCGATTTCAACTTTAACCAGCAATACACCCAAGGCTGGACATGGACCTGGCAGGTACCACGCGCAGAATTCGATAAAACCCTCGCCGATGAATGTACCCGCCAGGGCATTCCCGTGCACTACGAAACAGAGGTAATCGACATTAAGATAAACGATGACGGAACTTCAGTTACTACAGTGAGAACCGCTGATGGTAAAGAGAAAACCATCAAAGCAAGATTTATAGTAGATGGAAGTGGTTATGGCCGTGTAATCCCTCGCCTCTTTGGCCTGGATAAACCGTCTACTCAATATCCGCGTAAAACGCTTTTTAGTCACTTAAGCGATCCGAAACGTAGCGCGGCGTATGAACCTAACCGCATCATAGCCATCGTACACAACCCTACTACCTGGATATGGGTTATACCATTCTCAAATGGCAATACCTCAGTTGGCTATGTAGGCAACCCTGAATTCTTCGATCAGTTCACCGGTACACCTGAAGAACAATTCCGCAAGCTGATAGAAGCCGAACCAATGCTGAAAGAACGCTTTGGTGAAAGTGAGCTGATATGGGGCGAACCTCGCACACTGCAAAGCTGGAGTGCCACTACCGACAAGTTCTACGGCAAAGGCTTTGTCCTTACGGGTAATGTTACCGAGTTTCTAGATCCTATTTTCTCGTCCGGCGTAACATTGGCATCTGTCTCAGCGCAAACTGCTGCTAAGCTGATCATTCGCGAGCTGAAAGGCGAAGAAGTAAATTGGGAAGTAGAATATATGCATCAGATGCAGCAGGGTGTTAACGTATTCCGTACTTATGTGAACAGTTGGTACGATGGCTCTTTGTTCAAAATATTCTTCTCTGAACAGCGCACACCGGAAATTATGGGACAGATTTGCTCAGTACTTGCAGGCTACGTATGGGACATGAGTAATCCATTTGTAAAAAATCACGAAAAGAACGTCCGCACACTCAGCCGTTACCTCGACATCATGCAGAAGAACGAAGCTTAGGCATGTAATTTGATGAATGTAAAATAACAGGAATTGAGTTTTCAAATAGCACACTACATATGCATCAGCAAAGGCAAAGTGCTCCGTAATGGAAAGCCCCTTACTGATGAGTTAGTAGCAACCCCTGATGAGCTTTATAAGCTTATAGGCGCAAGCTATCCTAAGTTCTTTAAAATGGACATTTTGTGCAGATGGGCTTGGTCGGCATCTGAGGCTTTATTAATTTACAATGGGATATCATTGTATACAGATCTTAATAAGAATCAGGTAGCGGTCGTCTTAGCAACAGCGGACGGATGCATTGAAGTAGATAAGCGATACAACGAGACAACAGCAACAATCCCCAGCCCTGCACTATTTGTCTATACGCTTCCTAACATTATGCTTGGTGAAATTTGCATCAGGCATGGCTTTAAGGGCGAGCAGGCATGTGTAGTAAACGAGAGCTTTAATAGTGAAGAACTCTTTTTCTGGGTAAATGATCTTTTAGAGAACAGAGGAATGGAAGCTTGCCTATGCGGATGGGTAAATGCCACGAGTACTGAACAGGATATTTGCTTGTTCTGGGTCACGAAGGGTAACAATGGCATCAAACTTTCCCCGGCCGGCTTCCGGCAATTATATAACAACAACTAAAAACATGGAGAGGAATCTCTTAAAATGAAGAAGTTGCATTTGGTTAGGCCGAGACGTATGCGTGCATTACGTCAAAACCTGGGTGAAGCGAACACAGGCGGAACAGGAACTGCGGTTTTTGTTCCATGTTTAGGGCCTTCAGACAGTAATGAGTCTGTCGCAGGTTTTCTTTTCAGCAGGTTTTCAGCAAATAATAAATTCGCGGGTATCAATGCACCGCGATAGGCCTTATCTTCGCAGGTATTAATACCGGTACAATGGCAAACACACCATATGTAGTAAACACAGGTGTAATTACAGCGATAGGCAAGGATACGGAAGAATGCAGGGCCGCCCTCATCAGCGGCAAAAATGCCATTGGAAAGCCTTCCTACCTCAAAACCCATTGGCAAAACGAAATACCTGTAGCCGAGGTAAAATTATCCAACGAAGAACTGGCGGCAATTACTGGCACAAACGCCTCCTGGCCACGTACGGCCTTGCTGAGCGCAGTTGCAGTGAAGGAAGCCTGGGAACCATTCAGGCGCAAAGCTGAAGGGCTTCGATCGGGCTTTTTTTCCGCCAATACCGTGGGAGGCATGGATCTCACAGAGAATTTCTACCAGCAGTTTAAAGAAACAGGCAATATTACTAACATGCAACCGGTAGTGAATCACGAATGTGGAGCCATTACCGAATTGGTCGCTGCGCATTTTGGCTTTAGCGACTTTGTTACCACTATTAGCACGGCTTGTTCTTCCTCGGCCAACAGCATTATGATGGCTGCACAGATGATAGAAGCAGGCATGCTGGATATTGCAGTAGCGGGAGGCGCAGACAGTCTTTCAAAATTTACGCTCAACGGTTTCAATACCTTAATGATCCTCGACAGGCAGGCCTGTCAGCCCTTCGATCAGAACAGGCGCGGCCTGAACCTGGGTGAAGGCTCCGGCTATATTGTGCTAATGAATGGAAAAGCTATGGCCCAATGCGGAGCTAAACCTATTTGTACCGTTAGCGGATATGCCAATGCCAATGACGCTTACCACCAGACAGCTTCTTCGCCTGATGGCATAGGCAACACTTTAGCGATGCGTAACGCGCTGGCGAAAGCAAAACTGCTGCCCGCCGATATTGATTACATCAATTTGC
>CAMPKR010000049.1 GCA_946887345.1 uncultured Bacteroidota bacterium
GTAGTCAACCACGTCAAGCTCATAGCTGAGCAAGGCATAGTCCGGAAATGCTGATGTAATGATAGTTATCGGCAATGGCTTTACAGATTTCAGCAAGTCTATCCCCGTGATCTTTGGCATTTGTATATCAAGAAAAAGCAGGTCTACTCGTTCAGCTTTTATACACTCTATTGCTTCCATAGGATTGCCAAAAGACGCCTTAAGCTCCAGTACGGGCATCTCCCTGGCAAACTTCTCCATCCCTTTACGGGCAAGAGGTTCATCATCTACTATAATGCATTCCATTTTGCTGTGCATGTATTTTCAGCTTTACGGTAAAAGTATCTTCATTCTTTATTATTTCCAGCTCATGCCGGCCGGGATATAGCAATTCCAGCCGGCGGGCAACATTTTGCAAACCGATTCCACTCTTACCATTCATCCCTTCACTTTTGTTGTAGGTGTTAGTGGCAGTCATGGAAAACATATCATTTTCAGCTATTCCCTTTATCGAGATGCTGTTCTTCTGCTCTGAATGGCGGGAAACATGCTTAAATGCATTTTCAAAGAAGGGTATCAGCATAAAAGGGGCTATCCGGAAGCGCCCTGCTATATCCAGTTGTACATCTACTTCTATCAGGTCACCGTTGCGCATTTTCTCCAGCCATATATAGTCGTTCAGGAAGAGTATCTCCCTGTCTATATCCACTTCATTCTCCGAGCATTCATAAAGCTGGTAACGCAACAATCCTGAAAAGCGAAGCAATGTCTCGGATGCTATCTTCTTGTCCAGATCTATCAATACATATATACTGTTAAGTGCATTAAAAAGAAAGTGAGGATTTATCTGCGATTTCAGGAAACTAAGCTCGGTTTCCAGTTTCTCCTTTTCCAGCTGCTTCTTGTGTTGATCCAGCTGATAGCGCTGCGTGATAACCACCAACGCAACAAAAATAGCCGTTACCACCGTCAGATCTATTGACTGTGTGAAGGTGATAAAAAAGAAATTATTCAGTGGTTCACCAATGGTGAACAGCGTGTAGAAATTCTGCGCCACGGAAGATAACAGCGCTGTACTTATAATAAATAAAATTGCCAGTCCTGTAAATAAAAGATGCCTTCCCTTATTTAAAAAACGGGGAATCAGGAAATATATACAGGCATAAACGCAGATCATCTGCGAACAGATAATTATGATAGCGTCGGGCAGGCTCTCCTCCAGCCCGCTGTTCAGTAGTTGCTGCCTTTGATGTAAAAGGCCCATAAATGCCCACACCCAGTAGGCCAGGTGCAATATTTTATATTTGAGAATAAACCTGGATACCGAATTCATGACTATCCGGGGACTAAGTGTAAAACCTTTTTATTTCCAATCATTGTACCTTTCCAATCATAAATAAAAACAATATACCAGCCCTCTGGCAGATCTGCCAACGACACTGTTTCGTTTCCCTGTACAAGTTTATTTTTTCTAACTACCTGGCCCCGGCTGTTTATCATTGTGAGCACTGTTGCTTCTGCCGTGCCAGACACTATTAAATGATCGCCGGCGGGATTGGGATACACATTAAATCCACCACGCGGCTGCCTTAATTCTGAGCCAAGCATCCAGTGATCAATAATAAATACTATTTCGTTCCGCTGCGAATCATTAAACAGCTCTACTACCAGGTAATGCTTGCCGGCCGATGACGCAGAGAGATTTAGCATCAAATGAAAGTCTCCTTCCTCGCCGGCTTGATAAGGTGCGGTATTAAACACATTTCCTGCAAGCAGCTGGTTCCCGGAGTTGGATCGGCAGAGGGCGTTGTCACAGATAGCAAGATTCGCCGCGCCACTCCAGTCTGCAGGAAAGTCGTGGCCCGTTATTCTCCATTGAAGGAAAATCGGAGACGTTGAAATATTGGTAACAAGGTTGTATACATTACCGCTGCCAATAACCGCTGCCCTTACAGTATCATGCTGTGTCTCAAAAAACTGGGCCTTTGCCGCGCTGCAGGCCATCATTGCCATCATCAGCAGTTTTCTTCCGTTCATCTCAGCAGTCTCAAACCTTTTACAGGGTTACCCCTAAGTTAAGAATAAAAAACCTATTCACTCCACCAGCAGCCGCACTGTCTCCCGCCCTTTTTCAGTTTCCACTTGCAGCAGATACACCCCGCGTGCCATCTCCCCCGGCAACCGGCATACTATCTTCTCTTTTTCATTTTCCTGCGAGCGGTATAATTCCAGGACTTGCCTGCCTGTCATATCGTATAAGCTAATGCTTAAGCTGCCGGACACTGCCACTTCTACGCTGATATGGTCGCTCGCAGGATTAGGATACACGGCAATACCATTCCCCGGGCTAACTTTTTCAATACCCGTAGTAACCGGCTGTGTATTAAAGGCCATTGCAGACCAATTGGAATAACTCGAATCGTTACACTTCGAACGGATAAAGAAATAATACGACGAGTTGGGATTCAAACTCGTTACTGTTTGCGTTACTCCCGCTATATTTGTCCCCGTGGCAGGGAACGTGCTCGTTACACTGATCGCATACTGGTAGCCCACAACTCCGCCGGCAGCGGTCCAGCTAAAACTGGCGCTGTTGGAACCGGCAGAGGTCAGTGTCAGATTAGTAATAGCGTTACATGGCGGAGCTACCTCCAGGTTATAATCCTCTGCCTCTCCATACTGCAGCAGGTCGCAGGCAGCGAAATTGGTTACAGGTTGAAAGCTGCCGGCGGACGCGCATCTTACCCTCAGCCTCCTCGGCCCGGGACTGAGACCCACCGGTATCTGGAAACTACCTGAAGCCGCCATCCCCGGGGCTATAGCTGTGGTAAACATATCCTCGCCCGGATCATCAAAGTCGAAATCGTTGTTCCAATCCACGAATATCTTAAAACCTTCATCAAAATTCAGGTTGTTGAAGACGCTGAAATTCACAAACGCACCGGCCATTGCCTTGTGTATCTTATTAGGATAGTAGGTGTACGAAAGGGGATAGCTGTCACAGCCGGAATTAATATTGGAAATGTTAGTCATTCCTCCTGTTGTGTAAAAGGAAGCGATTTCATCAGACCCGCAACCTATCGTATACAGATTGCTATCACAATACTGCGCCAAACCTGTAGATGGCAAACCTGCAACCAACATGATAACCTTTAATAACTGTCTTGTCTTCATATAATATTGGTTTAGTCTATCCTCAATTTTTTTACAGCATTTACCGAACCTGAAACTATTCTCAGCATATAGTTACCTGCAGGCAATTCCGGTAGCAATACATCCTTTGCAGGTAAGCGGCCCTTATAAAATTCAGATATTAGCTTCCCGTCAAGAGAATAAATATTCACACTATATTGCTCATCACTATTTCCCGGCGCATCAATATTCAGCCTGTCTTTTGCAGGAATCGGATAAATATTGAACGCATCTGCTTCTGCAATCTGCCTCACATTCACCGGCTCAGTGTTCTTATTGGTGACATTCTCAATTTCATAGAGGCCGGTTGAAGGGTTCTTCTTGTACACAATCGCATAGTAGCGCAGATGACCATGCACCCAACCGGAAGGTATCTTCCTCTTAAACGTTTGATAGAATTCCTGGTTAGCCGCTATAGAACCAGTAAAAAGCAACTTACCCCATATGCCATGCTCTACAGCATCTTTAAGGGTATACCTATGCCAACCGTTGCCTGCCGGCAGATCTGATTGAAAGCCAAACAAGCTGTCTTCGGCTATGTACACCGCTATCCTGTACTCACCGCTTAGCGGCTGCAGCGTTCTTACCCGTGTGCGCACTATCAGGGAATCAGGATTCTTTATCTCCGCACTGAATCCCACACCTACAACAGCCGGTTGGGAAACCTCCTGGTTTACATAATAAAGTATTGAATCGATAGCAGGCCTTATAAGGGTATCTTCAATATTATCCTGGTCACCCAGGAAATCCAGCTCATTGAACGAATCCATGTCCAGGTTGTCTACACAAAAGCTCGGAACAGCGATAATTGGAGCCGGCATTGTGTTGATGATAAGATTGTCAAGATTGGGCGCATTCAACACGTTCCAGTTGCTTGACACATGCAGGGTTACATTATAAGCCTTGTAGCCCGTGTCCAGTGTTTGTCTTTTCACCAGCGAGTCGTAGATATCCCATCCCCATGTTCCACAGGTAGGACACCAGTCTTCCGAATGTCTTACCATCAGCGTCCGGCGCTGCGTCTGCAGGTCTTGTGCAAACAGGCAAATTTCTGATAACAATAGTAATAGCGTAAAAGCAGCTCTTTTCATAATAGGATCTTTTATACCGCAAACCTAGCCTGTATGGCAGAAGCAATAAAAAGATCTACACCAACTGCAGAAAACACATGTTATCAGTAAATAAAATGAGGACAAACGGGCAGTGCCCCAAATAGAAGTACCAGCATAAGAATATGCCGGTCTTTCTAAACTAAAGCTATTGCACATCCACGGAATACAGATGTACTTGAATAACACTGCCTATATAACGAGGGCAATGTTGAAATATTGCGTATATAAATGTAAAGGCTGCCCCAGGGCAGCCTTTACATTTATTGTGCTTTATTGTTGGCGTTGCTGTGTTTTCTTTTGCCACGCCACTTGTTGTTATTGTTCTTTGGCTTCTGCCCTGTATTGATCGCATTGGGCCTCTGCACTACTTCCTTCCCCTTTGGTGGCCTTATCTGCAGCACTCCTGAATCCGTAGCAGGGAATGGATGGTTTTGAACCACAGGTATTTGCAGCCCTATCAGCTTTTGTATTGCCTTCAGTTCATCCCTTTCTTCTGCATCTACAAACGACATAGCTATACCGCTGGTACCTGCACGTGCTGTACGGCCAATACGGTGAACGTATGTTTCCGGTACATCCGGCAGTTCGTAGTTGATCACATGCGAGATCGCTTCCACGTCTATACCTCTTGCCGCAATATCCGTTGCTATCAGCACGGGCGTCTCACCCGACTTAAAATTACTCAACGCGCGTTGTCTCGCGTTCTGCGACTTATTACCGTGTATAGCTTCTGCCTTTATACCGTCTTTATAAAGTTCTTTTACTACTTTATCTGCACCATGCTTGGTACGTGTAAATACCAATGCGCTTTTTACAGACCGGTCTTTTAATATCAGCGGAAGCAATTTCCTCTTGTCCTTCTTATCTACAAAGAATACTGACTGGTCTATCTTTTCCACTGTAGAGGAAACCGGTGTTACTTCTACTTTCTCCGGGCTCACAAGTATGGTGTTAGCCAGCTTCTGAATCTCCGGTGGCATCGTTGCCGAGAAGAAAAGCGTTTGCTTCTTCAGCGGTAGCTTGGTAATTACTTTCCGCACGTCATGTATAAAGCCCATGTCCAGCATGCGGTCCGCTTCGTCCAGCACAAAGATGCTGAGGCCATTCAGGTGCACGAATCGCTGTCCTATCAGGTCAAGCAGTCTTCCGGGTGTCGCTACCAGTATATCTATTCCTGCTTTCAATGCTTTTACCTGCGCACCCTGCGGCACACCGCCAAATATTACGGTGTGTCTCAGGTCCAGGTTCTTTCCATACGCACTAAAACTTTCGCCTATCTGTATGGCTAGTTCACGGGTTGGTGTAAGCACCAGCGCCTTTATTTGTTTGTGGTGTCCCCTTTCCATGGGCAACTCACTCAGCCTTTGTAACACCGGTATTGCAAAAGATGCGGTCTTTCCGGTTCCTGTCTGGGCACAACCAAGCAGGTCGCGGCCTTCCAGGGCAATTGGTATAGCTTCCTTCTGTATAGGGGTAGGTGTAGTATATCCCTCATCAGTCAACGCCTCAAGTATGGGCGCGATGAGGCTTAAATCTTTAAATGTCATCGTCAATTTATAATATGAATAATAACTAAGTGGAGGGAAACAATATGCAACTCGATTATGTAACTCAACCGTTAGAGCCCCAAAGATACGACTAAAATATTAAACGGATTTCCCAAGCGTGTGTTAAGCTTATAATAAAGGCCGTCGCATGGACGGCCTTTATTATAGTAAAATACCTGTTTTGGCTAGTATTTAAGCACCTTTTGCAGCTGTACTCTCCCCTCGGCATCTCTGATACGCAGCATATACATACCGGTTCCATAGGCGCTCATATCCAGTATATCGTTTTCTTTTAGGGCTGCCCTTTCTTCCAGCAGCATGCCGACACTATTATATAGACTCAGCGAATAACCCTTACCGGGTAAAGCTATATTTAGCGTGCCCTGCACAGGATTAGGATACACATCTACGCTTTCCTGCACCTTTGTGGTATTATTCACACTGGCCGGATCAGGCGTACTAAAACTGTAAAGCTCATTCCCATAGTCGCTCCTATATTCAGCCTGGAAATAAAGCGAGGTGTCATGTACCATTGGTATTGCTGTCGATAACGGACCCGGAAGCGGACTGATAGTCGGCGCTCTTATCACCGTATTGGCCAATGTTCCGTCGCTTTCCCAAAGATGAAATCCATTTGAACCGTCATCTGCAATAAAATACATCTTACCGTGGTAAATAACATGATAGTATGGAAGCCCGTCGCCTGATCCCGGGTTGAAGTCTTTGAAAAGTACCGTTCCGGCAGATGTGCCGTCTGTTACCCACATTTCATATCCGGCCGCTCCGTCGCTGGCGCGAAAGTATAGTTTACCATTATACTCCAGGAAATCCCAGGGAACGCTGCCATTTACGCCCGGGTTGATGTCTTTAAACATCATGGTGCCTGAGGCAGTACCGTCACTCACCCAAAGCTCACAGCCATTGGGAACGTCCGATCCCTGGAAGTAGAGCATACCATTATATACTCCGAATATATCCTGGATAGTACCGCTGATGCAGCCACCTATATTCACATTGGCAACCAGTGTGGTTCCTGCTGTGGTTCCATCAGTACAATACAAGCCATCCAGAGTACCGTCATACGCACTGAAATAAACCTTACCGGCAAAGGCAACAAAACGATCAGGTCCGCTGGCTCCGGAACCTGCATTTATGTCCTTAAGCAGAGACGTTCCCGCAGTCGTACCGTCAGATATCCATAGTTCCCTTCCGTTACTGCCATCAAATGCACTGAAAAAGAAGCGGCTGCCATCTACATAAAGATAGAACGGCGTGCCATCATTACTACCGGGATAGATATCCTTTAGCATCGTGGTTCCTACGCTCGTCCCGTCTGTCACCCATAGCTCGCGGCCATTCGTACCGTCTTCAGCAGTAAAGTAGACCTTTCCACCCATCAATATAAATTCCTTCGGGTCACCCCAGCCGGTACCGGGCAGAATATCCTTTAAAAGCTGCGTGCCGGCCAGCGTTCCGTCAGTTATCCATACTTCCCGGCCGGTTGCGCCATCTTCAGCGGAAAATATAACCTTGGTACCCAACTCTATAAAGCCTGCCGGATGGCTGCTGTCGGCACCGACATAAATGTCCTTCAGCATTTGGGTTCCCGAAGTGGTACCATCCGAGATCCAAAGCTCCGAGCCGGTCACGCCATTGGCTGCACAAAAGTAAAGTTTGCCAAGGCAGGAAGCCAGGCGAAGCGGCTTGGAATCACCCCCACCGCTATTAATGTCCTTAACCAATGTTGGCTCCTGTGCTTGTACTGCAATAAATGAAACCGAAAAAAGAAAAGAGAGTAAGTAAATCTTAACCTTCATACATAGTGCTTTAGAAAGTGAACAATATACCCTTTCATAAAGTTCGGCGAATTTGTTCAATAAAAGCGTTAACCGGCTCGCCACTTCCTAAAGCGTTGACCATCAAACTACAAGATCACTCCTTTGCGAGCACAATGATGTCTTTCACCTCCACCACCTGCCTCTCATACCCTTTTGATGCAGCGTTGATCATTGCCAGCCCCAACTCCTTCATTGTCGTCGCAACTAAAAATAATCTCAGCACCGGGTACATCCAGTTCAGGTACTTATAGTATTTCAACGTGTTCTTCAGCCCCCTGGTAGGCAGCATAAATCCCGGCCGGAAAGCGTATACTTTTTTAAATGGCAGCTTCATCAGGTCATTCTCAGTTTTACCTTTCACCCTTGCCCACATCTGTCTTCCTTTTTCACTGCTATCTGTCCCTCCTCCTGAAACGTAACAGAAGACCATATCCTTATTATACTTCACCAGGGTCCGTGCTACATGCATCGTCAGTACATAGGTCTTTTTGGTGAACTCTTCTTCCTTCATCCCTATAGAACTCACACCCAGGCAGAAGAAACAGGCATTGTATCCGCTCAATTGGCCTTCTATTGCTGAAAGATCATAAAAGTCTGAATGAATGATCTCTTTCAGCTTCGGGTGGTCTACACCACATGGCCGGCGATTGACGACCAGCACTTGCTCCACATCAGGATGGTGCAGGCATTCGTGCAGCACTCCTTCACCCACCATTCCGGTCGCGCCCGTTACAATAGCCCTCAGCTTCATAAGAGATGTTTTAAGAAAATTACTAAAAATAAGCCATGGCAATACTACCACACAATGCTTTCACCAGCATCAGCCCGTCTATAATAATAAGATAGTAAAGTATCGACCTCCGCCTGTGCAGCGAATAAGCCACTGCAATCAGCAGTATGAACGGAATAGTATTCAGCAAAATTTTAAGTGTAGAAAAATGATGACTCATCGCATACACCAGGAAAGAACCCAGCCCTATCGCAGAAAGCGGAATAATGATGTAGAAGATCGTTTGGCGCAATCCTGTATTCACCACAAAGGTTTTCAGCCTTTGGTTAGCATCTGTTGCATAGTCCTTTATATCAAAGAGGATACAGAGCACACTCACGAACATAAAGTTCTTCACAAACAGCAACCCGTTCTTGAAAGCCGGCTCAAACTCATTCGACTCTTGTATATTATAGAACAGCACCGGATACACCGTTACCACCCCGGCCCAGGTAAATCCTATGATAAATGGCTTCAGCCATCCCACGCGTCTGAGATTCAACCCACCTCTTTTCGTACTGATGCCATAATAGAGTGCCGCAACAACAGGAAACACAAATACCATGAACCAGTAAAACGCCGGCGCCCATAAAAACTGCCACCAGATGTCCTTCGCAAATAGCACCGCAAGAATCAGGATCAGCGCACCGAGCACCCATTGTCTTCGCTTGATGCGCTGCATATTGGCAGCATACCAACGGGTGCGTTCGTTTCCCACGTTAGGAGATGGCTCCCCCAGGTAAGCTACTGTATAATAGAAAACAGCACCGCAAAACACCAGCGCATAATAAACAAGGCTATTCAGCGGAAACTCCTGCTGCAGGCTGGCCTCTATAGAAAGGGCAACCGCACAAATGCCGTAGAAGTAATTACCAAAGAATATGGTCTTGACAAGATTATTGTTTAAGCGCCTCGCAGGGCTCATTTCTTCGTTTTTATTTTAAAGACCGCATCAGAGAGGCCGGTATTGATATCATACTTCAGGTAAGTAAGTTGTATCGTGCCCTTGCCCGCCTTACCCTTCCTTGGCTTTTGTGTCTCCGATGCATCATTGTAGTCCATAGTTACGCCCTGTGGTAGCTTATACTCTTTCACGTCCATCTGCACTGCCACCTTATCCGGCAGTCCTTGTGCTATGTACCTGCCATACTCCAGTTTCATCATCACCATGCCCTGGTCCTTGGTGGTTGTCTCCGTGCGTAACGCTACCAGGTCTTTTTCATCTATCCATATCTTGGCCAGCACTATATTGCTGCTCTCATCATTGGGTATCACCTTCACCACTCTCGTTTTCTTGCCACCTATTGTTTCATAGCCTGCATCCAGCGCCGTCACTTCCCCTGATGGCACAAGATTATTCAGTGTCATACTCACGTTCTTCCTCGGCAGTACCGAAAGTCCGCCATTCCTTTCCAGCCGCATCTTATCCGGGGCTTTAAAGTACAGCTTACCCCTCATCTCTGGTATCTTCATATAGGCCACATCTATCTTTATCTTCACATCTGCTGTATAGTCTTTTACTTTTAGTAGCTTTTCTCTCAGCGCATAAAACACTTTTTCAGCGTCCTGCGCATCCACCACATTACTCAGCAATACAAACACCGCCAATAAAACCAATCCCTTCTTCATGAGCTAATATCTTTCTTATTAAAGTATGCAATTGTTATACCAAGAAAACCCAGCGTATAAGCAACCAGTACTCCCGCCGACTTGTAAATCGCCGCATAAGGCACCGGGTCGTCAAAGAAACCCTTCCAACCAATCATATGTGTAGTAAACAGGTAGGGCTTGATAGCATTGAATAGTGGCAACTCAAGATTGGTAAGTATCGTCAATACCACTACTATACCCATAGTGGCAATAATGGGGCCAATAGAGTTATCTGCAAAGGCTGAAAGCATCATGGCCAGTGCTGCTATCGAGGTCATGGCCAGCGAGGCAAATACGAAAGCCGCCATATACCGCCACACCATATCATCCTTCAGCAGTATAATAAAGGTATCGCTCTTCATGTTCACCATATCCCCTGCGCCAAAGATCAGCAGGGACACAAACAGCCCCACAACTGCCAGCCACACAATAAGCATCACCGTATAGACCAGGCTCGCCATAAATTTTATCCATATCAGCTTCGGCCTGCTGATAGGCTTGGTCAGCACCAGTCTCATGGTTCCCATACTAGCCTCGCCAGCCAGCATATCGCCCGCCACCAGCGCTACCAGCAGCGGTATCTGTACCAGCAGCGATTGCAATATGATATAGGTTACAAAGTACCCGTTGATAATATCGCCCTGCACATCAAACTGCTCCGTCACTGCCTGCATACCAAAGGAAACAAAGTCCTTACCCCCCGATAGCATAGCCAGCTGTATGATGAAGGAAATAGCCGCCACTATACCAAAGCTGATATAGGTACGTGGTCTCTTAAAAACCTTATACAGTTCTATGCGCAGTAGCTTCATCATTCGTCAGTGATAAAAAATAGGCTTCCAGTGAGTGTTTTGAATTGATTGATAGTACCGGCACCTCGTTACTTACCAGCCACTTATTCAGTTCCGGTATGCCCGCCGTGTTCATTTTTAGTGTAAGTG
>CAMPKR010000050.1 GCA_946887345.1 uncultured Bacteroidota bacterium
ATCAACATGCCGGAAAACGATAGAACAAACATTACAAATTTTTGGGTTGTTGGAATAAATTATAAGAAGACGGATGCGGCAGTAAGGGGGAAATTTGCGATCAACAACGAGCAGTATGAGGCCATCCTCAACTCCGCTCACAGCATTAACGTACCTGAACTCTTTATACTATCTACCTGTAATCGTACCGAGGCATATGGCTTTGCTCCTAATGCCGAAACCCTTATGGAACTCATCTGTAGCCAGGCTGACGGCGATCTCGATACCTTTTCTAAGATCGCATATGTAAAAAATGGTGCAGAAGCAATGGTGCATCTGTTCCATGTCAGCGCGGGGCTTGATTCGCAGATCCTGGGCGATTTTGAAATACTGGGCCAGATAAAGACAGCGGTAAAATTCTCTAAGGAAAAAGGCAGGATAGGATCTTTTGTAGAGCGACTGGTGAACAGTGTGCTGCAATCTTCAAAAGCGATCAAAACACATACACAGCTTAGTGGTGGTACAGTTTCAGTTTCATTTGCTGCTATACAATATATCAGGGAGCATATCGTTGATGTTTCAGACAAGAAAATTCTACTGATAGGTACAGGGAAAATAGGCCGTAATACTTGCAAGAATATCGTGGACTACCTGCATACACGCAATGTAACCCTGATCAACCGCACCGAAGAAAAAGCTCAAAAGCTCGCCGAAGAGCTCAATCTGCAGGTGGCACCATTTGCCAACATTGACGAAGAGATAGGCTCGGCAGACATTATCCTGGTTGCCACTAATGCGCAGAAACCTACTGTGCTTAAAAGTCAGTTGGAAAGTGCAGGCGAAAAGCTCGTAATAGACCTGTCTATTCCCTATAATGTCGAGACACAGGCCCAGGAACTTCCCAATATCACCTTCCTGAACGTTGACGAGCTCTCGCGCATAAAGGATGAAACCCTGCAACGAAGAAGAGCTGAAGTTCCCAGGGCAGAAGCTCTGATCAATGAGCACGTAGGTGAGTTTATGGAGTGGTATAATATGCGCAGGAATGTTCCGATGCTGATGGAAGCAAAGAACAAGCTGCAGGAAATACACGCCTCTACTGCAAAAGATATGGTTTGCCCGGTTACGGGTATGCACTCTGATGAAAAAATTCAGAGAGTCATCAACAAAATGGCACAAAAAATGCGCAAGCAGGATACTGTTGGCTGCATTTTTATAGATGCTATCAACGATTTCATTGGCTAAATGGAAAGGGTTTTAAGAATTGGTACCAGGGACAGCCAATTGGCTGTATGGCAGGCAACTTTAGTAAAGGACCTGCTTGCTGGTCGCGGCTATGCTGCTGAACTGGTCTTCATAAAAAGCGAAGGCGATACCGACCTTAAAACACCGCTTTATGAAATCGGAGTCCAGGGCATCTTTACCAGAGCTCTCGACATTGCCCTGCTGAGTGATGAGATAGACATAGCGGTACACTCCATGAAGGATGTACCTACACAGCTGGCAAAAGGCATAACACAAGCTGCCGTTCTGAAGCGTGCATCTTACAAAGACATTTTTGTCCCTAAGGCTGACCTGGCTTTTATGGACAAAGCAGATGGAAATGTTACAATAGCAACAAGCAGCATTCGTCGCAAGGCACAATGGTTGAATAAGTTTCCCAATCACAGCATGGAAAATCTTCGCGGCAACGTAAACACCCGGCTGCGCAAGATAGAAGAGAACGACTGGCAGGGAGCCATTTTTGCCGCCGCCGGACTGGAGCGCATTGGACTGCGTCCCGCAAATGCGGTGGAATTGGACTGGATGCTGCCCGCGCCTGCGCAGGGGGCAATAGTCGTTGTCTGTAAAGAAGCAGATATACAGGCCTTTGATGCTTGTATGAACTTCAACGATCCAGATACGGCTCTGTGTACAGCTCTGGAGCGCGATTTTCTCCGTGCCCTCATGGGCGGTTGCGCTACACCTATCAGCGCACTGGCAGAAGTAAATGGTGAGGATGTAACCTTTCGCGGAAATATCCTCAGCGTAGACGGCAAACAAAAAATAGAAGTCAATAAACAGGCTAAGGTTTCCGATGCATTCACCTTGGGCAAAGACGCTGCCGCCGAATTGCTGGGCCTTGGAGGGCAAAAAATACTGGACGGGATAAGGAATGCAACTACGTAAAAACATACTTGTTACGGGCGATCTTAAAGATGCCATGGTTAATAGGATCGCAAAGTTTCACGAAGTTGATGTAGTGCCTTTTATCGCCATAAGCCCCAACCGGGATGAACAGTTGAAAAGTAACCTTGCAAGCTTAACGCAACGCGACCTAATGGTGGTCTTCACTAGCAGCAACGGTGCAAAGGCAGTTCGTGATTTGCTAAACGAAAAGCCTGCTGGTTGGAAGTTCTATGCAATAGAAGGAGTTACCAGCCAGTCAGTAAAGGAAAACTTTGGTGTAGATAGCCTTGCGGCAACAGCCTATACAGGAGAAGAGCTTGCGGGCGAAATATTGAAAGACAATAGCGTTGCCGAAGTAGTTTTTTTCTGCGGCGACCTGCGAAGAGATGAATTGCCTGAAAAGTTGAGATCAAAAGGCATTTCTGTAACAGAAATAATAGTGTACAACACCTTAGCTACACCAGTGAAAGTTGAAAGAGAGTACGATGCTATTGTGTTCTTCAGCCCCAGCTCTGTATACAGCTATGCGGCGATGAACAAGGTGCCCAAAGAAGCAGTTTGTTTTGCCATCGGCAATACCACTGCTAACACAATAAGGGATATAGTTCCCAATAAAGTGCTGATAGCACAGCCGCCTGAAAAAGAAAGGGTGGTGGAAATGCTGATAGAATATTATAAACAATGAGCCAATTAAAAAATGATCTGCTCCTGCGAGCGTTGAGAGGTGAAGAGTTAGAGCGTCCCCCTGTATGGATGATGCGCCAGGCAGGCCGTTATTTGCCTGACTACATTAAACTACGCAACAAGTACGATTTCTTTACCCGCGTAGAAACTCCTGAACTGGCTACAGAAATTACCCTTCAGCCAATAGACCAGGTGGGTGTAGATGCAGCTATCATCTTTTCGGATATATTGGTGATTCCGCAGGCCATGGGTCTGCAGGTATTGCTGGAAGAAGGCAAAGGCCCGCTTTTGCCTAAAACGGTTCATACACAGGCCGATGTAGATGCCCTGATTACCACAGATGTGGAGGAAAGGCTGCATTATGTGATGAAAGCGCTCGCGCTCACAAAACGGGAGCTGGATGGCCGCGTACCACTCATTGGTTTCGCCGGCGCTCCCTGGACAATCCTCTGCTACATGGTGGAAGGCAAAGGCTCCAAGTCTTTCGATAAGGCCAAGCAGTTCTGTTTCACCAATCCTACTCTTGCGCACCAACTTTTACAGAAGATAACCGACGTTACCGTACAATACCTGAAAGCCCAGGTGAAGGCTGGCGCTGATACAGTGCAGGTTTTCGATAGCTGGAGTGGGATGCTGAGCCCTGCGGATTTCAAAATCTTTGCGCAGCCTTACCTGTTGCAGATAGCTGATGCAGTGAGCGAAGTTTGTCCCGTGATACTCTTCCCCAAGGGTAGCTGGTACGCTATGGCCGACCTCAGCAAGAGTTCAGCCTCAGGTCTCGGGCTCGATTGGACAGTTACTCCCCAACTCGGCCGCGAACTGACTAACAACAGCATTACATTACAAGGTAACTTTGATCCCTCAAAGCTATTGGCGCCGATACCCGAAATAAAGAAGAGTGTGCGGGAAATGATAGACGGTTTTGGTACAAGAAGGTATATAGCTAATCTCGGCCATGGCATATTGCCGAACGTGCCTGTAGATCACGCTAAGGCTTTCGTGGAGGCAGTAAAAGAATACAACAAAGCAGACGTCACCGCCTGATGAGCATAAAGGACCAGTTCACCGAATATATACATAGCCTGCAGGATATCATCTGCGCAGGATTGGAAGGTATTGACGGCAAAGCGAAATTTGTAGAAGACAAATGGGAGCGTGCTGAAGGCGGTGGAGGAAGAACCCGTGTCATCAGCAGCGGCGCTGTCTTCGAAAAAGGTGGGGTTAATACCTCGGTAGTGCATGGTACTCTACCCGTAGCTATGCAGCAGGCATTCGGAGTAGGGGAGAGCAATTTCTTCGCTGCCGGACTTTCCCTGGTGATGCATCCGTTAAATCCCTACGTACCCACTGTACACGCTAATTGGCGCTATTTTGAGCTTTATGATAAGTACGGGAACAAGATCGACAGCTGGTTCGGCGGAGGATCGGATCTTACACCCTACTACCTGGATGAAGCAGATGGTGTGCACTTCCATACAACGCTAAGGGAGATAATGCAGCCCTTTGGCGAAGATCTGTACCCAAAATACAAACAACACTGCGATGAATATTTTATAAACAAACATCGCGATAACGAAGCCCGCGGAATAGGCGGCGTTTTTTACGACTATCTGAGACCCCAGAACGATGAGGAAGCAGAGAGCCTGGTAAGCTTTCAAAAAGCAAATGGCGATTCTTTCCTCGGGGCATACCTGCCCATAGTCGAAAGAACAAAAGACAAAACCTACGGTGAGCGTGAAATAAATTGGCAGGAAATGAGGCGCGGCCGTTACGTGGAGTTCAATCTTGTACACGACCGTGGCACCTTGTTCGGACTGAAGACCAACGGCAGAACTGAAAGCATACTAATGAGCCTTCCACCGCGTGCCCGCTGGGAATATAATTACAGGCCTGAAGTTGGTACACCCGAGGCACAACTATTAGAATATTTAAAGCCCCGTGATTGGGTTAATTCATAAATGATACACTATGCATCTTTCAAGAAGAAATAGAATACTCAGGCAGTCACCGGCTATACGTTCCATGGTTGCTGAAACTATTCTAAGGCCCGAAGATTTCATTGCGCCTTTGTTCATTGTAGAAGGCAGCAGTGTAAAGGAAGAAATATCTTCCATGCAGAACTACTATCGCATGAGTATAGACCTTACTGTGCAGGAAGTAAAGCAGCTTTGGAACATGGGTATAAAGTGTGTACTCCTGTTCATCAAATGCGCAGATGAACTGAAGGACAACAAAGGTACCGAAGCACTGAATCCCGATGGACTCATGCAGCGCAGCATTAAAGCAATAAAAGATGCCTGCCCGGAAATGTGCGTGATGACCGATGTAGCCCTCGATCCTTTTTCTTCCTATGGGCATGATGGTATAGTAGAGAATGGCGAAATAGTGAATGATGCTACGGTAGATGTATTGGCGCGTATGAGCGTAAGCCACGCACAGGCAGGTGCCGATTTTGTTGCCCCCAGCGATATGATGGACAACCGCGTTTGTGCTATCAGGGATGCCCTGGAGATGAATGGCTTCGTTAAGACTGGTATTATGAGCTATAGTGCAAAATACGCTTCTTGTTTTTATGGTCCTTTTCGTGATGCCCTGGACAGTGCTCCCGGCTTTGGTGACAAGAAGACCTACCAGATGGACTATGCCAATCGCAAGGAAGCTATAAAAGAAGTAATGATGGACGTAGAGGAAGGTGCCGATATAGTAATGGTAAAACCTGCTATGGCCTACCTCGACATCATCCGTGAAGTAAAAAATATGGTAGATGTTCCCGTTAGTGCCTACCACGTCAGCGGCGAATACGCAATGATAAAAGCAGCCGCAAAAATGGGCTGGCTGAATGAAGAAAAAGCAATACTGGAATCACTCACAAGCATCAAGCGCGCAGGTGCAGATCTTATTGCTACTTATTTTGCTAAGGATGCGGTTAAGTTGATTAACGAATAAAATCTTGAAATGACCCAAAGTAAGCAATTATTCGAAAGAGCACAGCAGTCTATACCTGGTGGAGTGAACTCTCCCGTGCGCGCCTTTAAGAGCGTAGGCGGAACACCCCTGTTCATGAAGAGCGCGAAAGGCGCCTATATGTACGATGCCGATGGCAAGCAGTACATTGACTATATCAACTCATGGGGCCCTATGATACTCGGTCATGCATATGGGCCTGTTGTAAAAGCCATCCAGGAAAAAGCAGCAGACTCTACTTCTTTCGGTGCACCGACTGAGCTGGAAATAGAGATGGCAGAGCTAATCATTAGCATGGTGCCCAATGTGGATCTGGTTCGCATGGTAAGCAGCGGAACTGAGGCATGCATGAGTGCTATCCGTCTGGCACGCGGCTATACGGGTCGTAATAAGATTATAAAGTTCGAAGGCTGCTATCACGGCCATGCCGATTCATTCCTGGTAAAGGCCGGTAGCGGCGTAGCCACTTTCAACATCCAGACCGTTCCAGGTGTACCCGCTGGTGTATATAGCGATACCCTGAATGCCCCTTACAACGATCTGGAAGCTGTTCAGAAACTTGTGGATGAAAACAAAGGCGAGATAGCCGCAATAATTATAGAACCCGTCGCGGGTAATATGGGCTGTATCATTCCCGCGCAAGGTTTCCTGGAAGGCTTGAGAAGTATATGCGATGCCGAAGGAATTGTCTTCATCATGGATGAAGTAATGACAGGTTTTCGTCTTGCTGCCGGTGGCGCACAGGAAAGACTGGGCGTAAATGCGGATCTCGTTACTTATGGAAAAGTAATTGGTGGTGGCATGCCGGTGGGTGCGTTTGGGGGCAAGAAAGAGATAATGCAGCAGATCGCTCCCCTCGGTAATGTTTACCAGGCCGGTACACTCAGTGGTAATCCTATAGCTATGATCGCTGGTTATACGATGCTTAAAACTCTGCAAGAGAATCCTTCCATATACACAAGTATTGACGAAAAGACAGAATACCTCCATAAGGGCCTCGATGGTGTGCTGCAGAAAAGCGGTCAGCCTTATGTTATCAACAGGCTGGGTTCCATGATCAGTGTGCACTTTAGCGAGAAGCCGGTGACTGATTTCGCGTCCGCGGCTTCTGCTAACAATACCCTTTTCAATAGGTATTTTCATGCAATGCTCGCAGCAGGCATCTACCTGCCTCCTTCAGCCTTCGAAACATGGTTTATTTCTAATGCTTTGAGCACGGCAGATATAGACAAAACAGTAGAAGCAACGGCATCATTTTTGAATTCTCTTTAATTGAGTGCCTGCAGCATGTCGAAATATGTAAATGCGTAAGATTTACTACCTTTAGCACTTCAATACATAGGGATAAGAGTATTTTCAGGTAATTCATAAGCTAAACAATTGCGTAAATGGTAATTATAGAGCGTGAAGGGAAATACTTCTTGCAAATAAGTAACGGTGAACTGGAGCTTAGCGAAAAGCAGGCAAAGAATAGGTTAGAAAAAGGCTTGGCTGTGCTTAAGGACAGTCACGAAGGTTGGGTAGCTCATGCCCCCGAAACTGCTGAACAGCCGAAAGCCGTTCCCATTACTAAGATTCCTACAGAAGCGCAAGCTTTCATACTTTCCGACGAATATTACGACAATATCATCCGCGAGTTCGAAAAGGTGTACGTGGCCAATGGCAGGAAAGAAGAAACTGCCGTTGAACTGCTCGACCATTGTCAGAAATCTATTGATCACTTAAAGACAGAGCGTTCCCAGCCCGGCGCGGACCTGGCTGTGCTCGATTACCAACGGCTTTGCTGGCTACGCATCATCATTTTCCTCCAGGCCCTTACGGGCATTCCTGCCCCTAAGCACCCTGATGCCATTGCAGAGGAAAAGGAAAAGGCCGAATCAGAAAGAAACCTGGTAAAGCAACTCCTTGTCATCCAGTTGCTGCAGGAAACAGGCGCCTTTCCGTATGCCGATGCGTTGAAAAGCATCACCCATGATAGTATTGTCGGCCTCGTAGCCCGTATACTGAATAAGGACAAGGACGTGGTTAAAACCAATATGCAGCGCTCCGGCGATATCTTGCTTCGCCGGAACGTAAGCGAGGTGAATGCTCCAAAACGCCTGAAATTGCTTACAGACATAGAAAGCTACTTTTCAGAGCTCCCGTATAACCACGTTATTATACGCCTGCGCTCCCTGAAGGAGTTTTATAAAAATTTTAATAATAAGTAACGGCCGACTGTAATCAAAATGCAATTTTTTGCTCAGGGAGTGCCTGAATATCATTTTTGACCCTTTTAATTTTATTTTTTGCTATATTTGTAGCGATAAATTGGGGTTTTTCAACAGAAAATCTACCTTTTTCACCAACCCTGTGGGGCTTTTGGGCGTCTTTACAGGGTAGGCTTTTTGGCTTTCAACGTAATTCGTAAAAAAGTATAAATCAACATAGTTATGAGTTTTACTCGTACCGTTTTTAAAGTTCTTTCTACCCTGATCCTATCTATGGGGCTTAATGCCGCACAGGCTCAGCTTACTGTGGTGCCTCACGACACAACAGTATGCGGTCAGAACGTCACCATCAATGCTATTTTAAATTCACCCACAGGTACTCAACAATTCCTTTCGGACGATGCGTATACAGGTGTACTGAACATAGGGTTCACATTCAACTATTATGGTGTTCCATATACCCAGCTTTGTATGGGGGCAAATGCGGTTTTAAATTTCAACCTCACAAATGCTAATGGCTATTGCACCTGGCCTATTGGTGCTGCCATTCCGGGTAATGCGAACATGGTTAATGCCATTATGGGACCGTGGATGGACATTAACCCCGGTACTGGTGGCGGTATCAATTATGCTACAACAGGTGTTGCACCTAACAGAAAATTTATTGCTACCTGGTGCGGCGTGCCTTACTATGCTTGTTCCAATATACTGCTTACTACACAAATCATACTCTACGAAACCACTGACATCATCGAAGTGCATCTCGGTGAGAGGCAGACTGGTTGTTCCTGGAATGGGGACTATGCGATAGAAGGCGTTCAAAACAATGCAGCTACACTTGCTACGGTTGTTCCTGGTCGCAATTATCCTACTATCTGGTCAGCCAGCCAGAGTGCGCATAGGTTTGAATACATAGCAGGGGCTTATGTCGTTTCTCCTATACCTTATCTTCCTATTCCTATCAACAACAGTGGTAACATTATATGGTTCCAGGGACCACCTACAAACGGTATACAGGTAGGTACGGGCTCTCAGCTTACTGTGGCTCCTACGGTGCCAACAACGTATTACGCAATTACAACGCAGTGCGCAGATACCATCTACGACACTTGTCATGTGACTATAGGCACAGGTGATTCTATCGACTACACCATGCAGGCTGAACCTTCGTTCTGCGGATACCTTGACGGTAACATCACTCTGCATGGCCTGATGCCAAACGATACTTTCATAATTAACTACGCATTGAATGGTAATCCTCAGCCTCCTTTCCAGGCTATTATTCCCCTCGATAGCAGTGTGAATATTCCAAGCCTCGGTGCGGGTACTTATATCATTTATGCAGTCAACAATGGTTGCGCTACGCCGCCTGTTACTGTCGTCCTTACCGATCCGCCTTTCGATCTCGACTCGGTAACAGTGGCCAATCCTACTATCTGCGGCGCTAATGACGGGTATATAAAGTTCTGGGGAGCTGACGTTGCCAATACTCCTTACATCGTTAACTACGATAAAGATGGCGTGCCTCAACCGCCGGCTAACCTTACTTCGGATGCCAGTAAGCATGTTACTTTGCCAAATCTCGGCCCAGGTACTTATACCAACATAGTATTCGCTAACCAGTTTGGCTGCCAGACATCAGCCTATGGTCCTTACACCTTTGTTGAGCCTCCGTTCTCTGTTGACTTTGACACAGCTACCAGGTTTGGTTGCACATTTGATACTGTTGACTTCTTTGATAACAGCATAGGTGTGACTCAATGGGCATGGGATTTTGGCGACGGACAGAGCAGCAACCTCACAAATCCTTCTCATCCTTATCAGCAAGGTGTTTATACGGCTACCCTGGTTGGTACCAACGGTTTCTGTACCGATACTAAATCAGTACAAATATCTCTGGTTCACCCGCTTGATGCCATATTTACGGTAAGTAAAGACAGCATCTGTAACGGCGAAACGATCATATTTACTAACCAATCGATAGGTACCAACTACATTTACGAATGGGATTTCGGTGATGGAACCCGCGATACAGCTTTCAATACCTCACATACCTATACTACCGATGGTATTTACAACGCAACTCTTACCTTGGTAGACTTCGTTCCATGTACTAATGTTGAGTCGCAACCAATTGTTGTAGCTTCTATAGACGTAGCTATTGGTCCTAAAGACACTTCGGTTTGCCTGTCAGATTCTATGATGCTGTACTCTGAAACATTTGCTCCGCCTTACTTCAGCGATGGTATACAATACACTTGGACTCCCGGAGACAACATAGGCAGTACTAACACTCCTCAGACTAATTTTTATTCTGAAGTATCAGGTACATACTCTTATATACTTACTGCAACAGGCTACCCAATGGGTTGTACAGCGTCTGATACCCTAAGCTTCTTTGTACAGCCGAGGCCGGTACTTATTAACGTAACTCCTGACCAGGTGATCAAATACGGCGACAATGTTCAGCTTAATGCCGAGGGTGTTACGTATTATCTCTGGACACCAACGATGACACTTGACAATCCGAACATCAGTTCTCCAATGGCGGCACCAAGAGAGCCGGTTACTTATACCGTTGTTGGTATGAATGAGCACGGTGGTTGTCGCGATACAGCTTACGTAACTATTGGTATCGACTTCACTATGGATGAATTCATCCCTTCTGTATTCTCTCCGAACGGCGACGGCAAGAACGATGTGTTCCGGATGGTGAATATGAAATACCAGAAGCTGGTGGAGTTCCGTGTCTTTAACCGTTGGGGTAAAGAAGTATACAATAATGTAGATCCTGCCAAAGGATGGGACGGCAGATACAACGGCGCTCCTCAGGATCCGGGTGTTTACACTTACCTGATCAGGGTTAACACCCCTGATGGCGGTCTTAAAACTTATAAAGGCGATGTAACGCTGGTACGATAGTATTTTGGTTAAATGCATCATATAAAAGCCGGCCCATTTC